>JBCBTQ010000058.1:0-28262 GCA_039818605.1 Cyanobacteria bacterium J06639_14
GTGTTCTTACATCGCCTGCCAGAGTTCGTCGAGAGCCTGAGATTGCCGCTGGATTTAGCCGTCTTTTGGGTCCATGGGGTGGCCGCGATCGCCCTCCTCAGTCTGCCAGCGCTACTGCCACTCGCCGCTCAAGTAATACTGCTAGCCATCCACAAACTAGGCAAGACGCGCAAGCCACGCCCCTTTATTGAGTTGGCTTATGGCTATTTACCCCTGGTCTTGCTGGCAACCCTAGCCCACTATCTACGATTGGGTCTGACGGAAGCCGGTCGCATATTGCCCGTGGGCACCGCCACGATTGGGTTATCGGGTGTGAATTTGCCTATCCTTGTAGCGCATCCAGCGGTGGTAGCGTTTCTCCAAGGAACGTGTCTGGTGACGGGAGCCTTGTTGGCGATCGCACTCACCCAAAAAATCGCCCGCTATCCCTTGCGCCTCATGCTACCTCAGCACATTTGTACACTGAGCCTGACAGCCAGTCTCTGGTGGCTGATTGTCTGAATCTACCAATTTTTAATTTGGGATTGACGATTTGGGCTTAAAGCCTTGTCATCGTAAACCTTACAGCAGCTAACACCAATTCTGATACCGCTGGCGAAATATTTCGCAATTGGGTGAAAGGGGTGTATGCTCTCTTCCGTGACCCATCCTGGGTAGGATTGATTCTCGAGGCCCAGGAATTCTCGAACTTGCCAATAGCGGCGATTCCACTTGAGTGGAATTTTCTCGATCACCCGCAATTGATTCGCGGGCGATTTGATTCAATCACAGCGAGCGTTGACCTCAGGCGCGGTTGAGAACCGATGCCCCACCCGCGAATCAATTGCGGGCTAACTGGGGAAAACCCATTGAAATGGGTTGGCGACAACCGTCTCTAAACCATGATGCGATGCACCAGGGTTTGAGCTGTTCAATGAATCAACATTACCCAGAATTAGGGGCGGGGGACCTCGAGAACCTTAATGACACTGCCCATGTTTCTAAATATTGATGTCGCCAGCAGTATCAGAATTGGGGGCGAGGGGGGCCAAATCATCCCTCTGTTATGCAGCCCTCTTCCTGAACCGCCGCCGGATTTTCACGTGATATGAAGCGTGCTGATGGGTATAGCGTGAGAAGGTGTCTTACGTTACTATCGACGCATTAGTGTTGAACCTTGAAAATTGCATAGTTTCGTTCTAATGCGTCGATGCCTTTCTAGTAAAGGGGTTCGGCTGCATAAAGTTTCCCAAATTCAAGGCATAAGGGCAGTAAAATCGAGCTAACTTGCTAATGCGTCGATTTGAAGCTCAGGTCCTTTATTCTGAAAGGGTTCCTCAGCGCAGCCCTTTCTCAACCAATTCCCCGCAAGGGGACGGAAACGATTGAGAAAGGATGAAGGATGAAAAAGACCTCGGTGGGGAAAGACCGATATCGAGTTCATCTAGCAATCCGCACTAAGGTCAAGACACTCAGCAAGCTGAATCCCTCTCACAGAGAACGCTTTGTTCTGCCTTCTGCCTTCAAGGGAGTAGACTTAATGAAGTTGCCCAGCAAGGAGGCTGCATGATTCAAACCGTAGAAACGCAGCCAGCGCTCACCTTTAGCGAGTTCCTGGTCTATGATTTCCCTGGTGAAGGGCGCTATGAGCTGGTAAATGGAGATATTGTGCGGATTTTAGCGACCCGGCAGCATGATAATATTGCTGAGTTTATTGCTGATGCCTTCAAAGCAGAAATGCGACGCCTAAGCCTTAACTACCGCGTTTCAGGTCGAGTGATGATCCGCACCTTATCTGCAGCAGGGCAAGAGCAGGGTCGCGTACCAGACGTAAGCGTAGTCGATCGCACCCGATGGGACGCGAACTTGTCAGCTTACACGGCCTTTACCGATCCCCTACAGCTTGCCGTCGAAGTCGTCTCCACCAACTGGGAAGACGACTACATCGATAAGCTAGACGAGTATCAGCGCTTAGGGATTCCTGAGTTTTGGATTGTGGATTATCTGGCAATGGGCAGCCGCGAGTTGCTGGGTAAACCCAAAGTGCCGACTGTGTTTGTAGGCACTTTGAACCCTGAAGGAAGTTATCAACTCACACCTTATCGAGGGGATGACATCATTCAATCGCCTACTTTTTCAGAGCTATCTTTATCCATGAACCAAATTTTGGCGTCCTAGATAAAGGGTTCTGGCTATGGTAGATACCCCAAACTGAACCCACCTTTTAGGAGCAAGACTTTGTCGCGTGGTGCGAGGCAACGGTAGCTCAACTGAAAATCGGGCAATTCCACCAGTTGAATAGCGCCCGCATGATTGAGGAAATTGAGCGTCTGGCAAAGCGCGATCGCTGCGAACTGGCTGATTTGTGCCCTTCAACGGCGATCGCGACGGCAGCTTCCTGAGTATCAAGACTCTCAGCTCTCGATTGTTCGATCGCCGGTCTTCCTTTAGCGGGAATGCTGCCAATTGGCGATTCTGGATTGGCGGTTTTGCATGGCAACCGCAGCGATACATGTCTTCAGGACTGGAAGGTGTTCGCGAGTCAGCGTAATACGGTTGTAATGGCTCCCTTTAGAGGCTTAGCACTCTGTAAATTAAATTTATTTCCACAACTCAGTCGTGACAGCTTGACCCCCGGCTGTCGCCGCCCCGTTGAAAAAGCTGTCCATTAGGCATAAGTTGCGGAATCTCAAGTACAGTCTCACGTTTCCCATCCTCCCCTTACCAAGGGGAGGTGCCGTAGGCGGAGGGGTTCCAGCCGCTCCGCTCGCGATCGCACCCCCTATATTCCCCTTTGCCAAGGGGGACAGGAGCAATCGACCGGGTGTAATGAAAGGGTTGACGTGATTTGGCCCTAGCTGAAGACTCGCAACCAGACCCTAACCCCCCTGCGGAGCAAAGCATTGCCGGAGTTCTGCCTAATGGATAGCTTGAAAAAGGGGCCATGCAAACCTCGGCAATGTATTGCCCCACTTCTCAAGGGGGGTTGGGGGGATCAAGCCGCTGTCGCTAGCGGTAGCAAACTTGATTAACGTCGTACTTAGCGGGCAGGCACAGCGGAATTACTGCCGGAGGGGGAAGGCATGAGAGACGGATGCACCCCAGAACATAAAATCATTGCTAATTCTAAAGGAACACACATTAAAATTTTCTATGGCTAAAAAATACATAATTTGTTTCATTTTGTTACATTGGTTAGCGAAAGAGTGTTCGTTGATAGTCCACTACATTCAGGAGGTCTGTGATGACCTATACCGTTAGCCAATCATTTAATGTAAGCAGCCTTACTCAAGCTGCTGTACCGAAGGCGATCGCTGCCTTCCAGCGGCTTACCACTGACGATAAGCTGGGACTGCTCTGGGCACTTTACCAAAACATGGGCGGAGCAATTACCCCTGCAGCACCTGGTGCAGCTCGATTGCAATTTGCCGAAGGGCTACTGCAGCGGGTAAAAGCAATGTCGCCAGAAGCTCAGTTGCAGTTCATGCGCGATTTAGTGCAACAGAAAAACACCTCAGAAACCCGTTCCTATGGGGTCCTGACCAACAATACCAAGCTGGCTTTCTGGTATCAGCTTGCTGTACTGATGGATGAAGGTGAAGTGATTCCTGTGCCCGGATATTACAAGCTGTCCACTGCGGCAACCGCAGTATATGCCGAGATTGCGCAGTTGGAATTTGGCCAGCAGCTTAGCGTTATGCGCCAGGCCGTGGTTGCTATGGGTTTTGATCCACTGGCTTAGGGTTAACGCATAGATATTTGGGGCTAGGAAACGTGCTAGAGCCTGTCACCTAACCCCTTTTGGGTAAGGCTGATTCTCTACTCAGAGAAAATTGTGTTGGCGCGACAGAGGCAAGTTAAGGACACCTCCTGGTGGAGGTGTAAGGCGAAGATTCAGGTACGCTATCAGAGTTTTGCCTAAGGGCATTTCGCTGCCCTCAGACACCTGCTTCGTACGTCCTTCTGCCTACGACCAGAGCCTTCCGCCGCCCTGGACTCGCGGAAGGGCGGGTTGAAGAGGCGTACTTCAGGGTTGGTTTAGGCATAAGTCGGTTTAGCTTTTCGGGCTGCTGCATCAGTTGAATGACACGCTTGAAAACGAAAGCACATTCTTCTTTCTCGCATGAATTAGCCCTACCCTTTTGGGTTGTAGTACTGCAACTCAGGGAGCTATGTTAACCATCCGTGCTTCTCTGGCAGCACTTCCAAGGATGAACGTCCCGCATTGGGACAAATGATTCGTTACTTTCACGCCAATTCCTTCGCTCATGACACTTACGCTTGAAAACACTCCTCAGCTAGTGCAGACGCCCACGGTTGAGCACTACTTCCAGACCTTCAATCAGGGCGATTTCCTGAAAACTTCTCAGCTCTTTGCCGCGACAGGGCAGCTACTTCCCCCTTTTGAAGACCCTATTGTGGGGCAATCCGCTATTCACCTGTACCTGGAGCGCGAAGCTTCTAACATGCAGGCTATGCCTCAGGAAGTTTCGGTACAGAAATGGGTGGGCGATCGCCAGCAGATTACCGTCAAAGGCAGTGTCAAAGCATTGGTCTTCAAAGTTAATGCTGCTTGGATCTTTGAACTGGACCCACAAGGAAAAATTGAGCAAGTAGAAGTCAAACTATTGGCGTCTTTGCAAGAGTTGCTGACGCTACGTCCGGCCTAGGCAACTTCAGCATTGGCAGATTTATTCCAGGAAAGTGAGAGCATCCGACGCCCCAAGTCTTCGTGATGGGGAGCACAGCACCAGTCCGGATGGGCAGTCATTAGCAGTGATTCCAAAGCTTCCTGGTCGAACAGATGCGATGCCGTGAATCCATTCACCTCAGCTTCTAGAAGGAAGCAATTTCTGGAAATGCATTTCACTTCAAGCGTCGTACCTAGTGATGTTGGCAACTCAATGGAACTCCCCGAACGCATCGCTCGGAAGGCTAAGATAGCTTCCCGAAATCCCTCAAAGCTATGAGTACCTAGACCCGGTACAACCACTTGAATTGTCTCATCACCGTTAGCCGCAAACCAGTAGCGACGTAGGGGATCGATGCCAACTAACCAAGCATCCTCGTCGTCTAGCCGATAGCGAGGAGCCAATGGAAAAGAATCACTCATTAGGTGCTCCAGGGAACATGCCTCTTCACGATCACTGAGATAACCCCATAATCTCAATGAGTCGCAACAAAAGTTAAGGAAGATGGAGTGATTTGCGATATTTTGTAAACAAATATTTCTGAACTCAGTTGTTTGCTCGGGTGATCGAACCGATGAAGTGAGTAGGTCTGGTCTAAGGAAACACAGAATTCTCGTTCGCCTCAAGCATTAAGTTGGAAACTTTCTACCACTCGTTTTAGTGACTGGGTGTTCTATCAGTGGTAACTCAAGGGTTTGATCAAAGAACGAATTGGAACCGTGTATCGGTAGAGTAAATTAGGTTGAAACCACGATGCTCATCTCAATTCATAATGACCGATGGTAGACCAATCGCCACCCTCAACCTGAATGATCTTTACCAAAACAAGCCGGAACGTCCAGGTTGTTCACTTACATTCGGATCTATCTGCGCGGAGGCAGCTGCTGGCGAAAAATGCAGAACCTAGAAGCTCTTCATCAAGAAGCCATGGATCTGGTTGATCAGGCGGTCTTAGCGCGTCAAAGGAGTGATGTCGAAGCCGCATTGGCGTTTGCTCGAACAGCATTTGCTAAAGAGCGGGCAGTTGCTGATTTAGTTGTCGACCAGTGGGATCTAGAACCGACTCGCTCAGTTTTACACCGCAGTGCGGCAGCACTAGCCGTTGAATGTCATGCTCTGCGAGATGCTGAGCGTCTCATTGGGCGAGCATTGGCTGGTAATCCACCCAATGATATTGCTGACGAACTGCGAGACTTGCTTTTGGAAGACATCTATTCTCAACGTCAGGCTATTGGTCAGTGAAGTGGCATTGAATGTTATTTCACTGTACTCGTATTAATAGATTTTGATTCAAGTCCTTCCATCGATGCTTTGATGTCGTACATACGTCCAAAGCATGTACCTTGTACCGATTCTTCTTGTCGAGACTACAGATACTACTCCACTCGATCACTCCCATGCTGTAATGTGTAGTGCTATCTCGCAGAATTAGTATTACACTTACTTTCCGCCTTTTTGATTACTTGCCAACTTTTTTATTCACGGACATCAGCAACTTGTGTCGAACCTGTTTCCTCAGAGTTAGGCGTACTCTGATCAGGGTGAAAATAGTCGTAAATCTGCTGTGCTAGTCGGGGACCAATACCCGGAACCGTCGCTAGTTGATCAGAGGAAGCTTCGCGAATGTAGTCGATCGAGCGAAACGCCGCCAGCAGCTCTTTCTGGCGATGCTGGCCCAGCCCTGGAATATCCGATAAACGGGAGCGGCGCATGCGATCGCTCCGTTTCTTCCGGTGAAAACTCACAGCAAAGCGGTGAGCCTCATCGCGCAAGCGCCGCAGCAGTTGCACACCTGGCTGCTCGGCTTCAGTTTCAAGCGGGCGCGACTCACCGGGTAAAAAGATTTCTTCTCGCTTTTTAGCCAAACTCACCACATGGAGTTCTGCGAGCAAATTCATCTCGCGCAGCACCTCAACAACCGCTGAGAGCTGCCCCTTACCGCCATCAATCATGACCACATCCGGCCAGTCGGGATTGCCAATACGAGGCTTGCTCGGGTCGGCAGCATAGCGCCGAAAACGGCGACGGATGACCTCAGCCATACTGGCAAAATCATCCGAGTGCCCCGCCCGCACCTCAGGATTCTTAATTTTGTAATGACGGTAATGCTGTTTAGCAGGCATCCCATCACTAAACACCACTTGCGAGGCCACCGCATCAGACCCTTGAATATGGGAAATGTCATAGCCTTCGATGCGCTTGGGCAAATCGGGCAAATCCAAAATCTCGGCCAGGTCTTGCATTGCTTGAACATTGCGATCGGCTACCTTTTGGGTGCGCACCAGTTCGTACTGGGCATTACGCTCCACCATTTCCACCAGTTCCGCTTTCGTCTGGCGCTGAGGTACTTCAATCGCCACCTTGCGCCCCCGCCGTTCCGTCAGATACTTCGCCAGGATGTCGCCGTCTGGCAACTCGTGCTGGACTAAAATCTCCGCCGGAATCTCAATGGATTCCACCGTCTGATAATGTTCCTCCAGCACGCGCTGGAGAATTTGCCCTGGCGTTCCTGACTGAGCATCCGCGTTGAAGCCGAGTCGTCCCACCAGTCGTCCAGCCCGAATTTGAAAGAGCTGAATACAGGCAAACTGATCGTCACTGGTGAGCGCGATCGCATCCCGCGAAATGGTGTCATCCGGCAGTGCTACTTTTTGATGGGCCGTCAGCCGCTCTAGCCCTTGCAACTGATCGCGCAACTGAGCCGCCTGCTCAAATCGCAGTGCCTCAGCCGCTTTTTCCATCTGTTTTTGGAGGACGTCCGTCAGCTCATCGGTGCGGCCTTGAAATACCATAGCCACCCGCTGCACAGTTTTGTGATAATCCTCCGAGGAAATCAACTGCTGACAAACCCCCGGACAGCGACCGATATCGTAATTCAGACAAGGACGATCTTTAAACAGAGGCTGGGGCCGCTGGCGCAGAGGAAAAATACGCTTAGCCAGACTCAAGGTGCGGCGCAGCAAACCTGCATCCACATAGGGACCGTAGTAACGATCCTTCAGATTTTTCCGCCGTTTGCGAGTCACAAATATGCGCGGATAGTCTTCCGACCAGGTGATGCAGAGGTAAGGATATTTTTTGTCATCCTTAAGCAGCACATTGAAGTGGGGCTGATGCTGCTTAATCAGATTCGCTTCCAACGCCAATGCTTCCGCTTCGGTATCGGTAACAATAAACTCAATATCCACCACCTGCATGACCATTACAGCCGTGCGCGGCATATGACGGTGAGTGTCCCGGAAGTAGGAGCGCACCCGATTCCGCAACCGTTTTGACTTGCCAATGTACAGAATCTGTTCCCGAGCATCTTTCATGAAGTAGACACCGGGTTCAACGGGAAGCTCTTTAAGGCGAGCTTCTAAGCGTTCGGGATCTTTGAGGAGCGGCGTCGGTGCTTCAGACAACACGATGGGTTGCTTGCTGGGCAAGGGTTAGCTCTAACAGCATAGCGAGAATGTGTGGAAAGGTTCATGAACAGGGAGAGAGTGATATAACCCTACACAAAGTTGGAACCCCTCCGCCTACGGCACCTCCCCTTACCAAAGGGAGGACGGCAAACGTGACTGTACTTGAGATGCCGCAACTTGTGTCTAACGGATAACTTGGAAAGGACATATCGGGGGTGCGATCGCGCGCATAGCGGTTGGAATCCCTCCGCCTACGGCACCTCCCCTTACCAAAGGGAGGACGGCAAACGTGACTGTACTTGAGATGCCGCAACTTGTGCTTAATGGATAGCTTAAAAAGGGGCTTTGCACAAATTGGATTGGAATGCCCTCTTTGCTCAAGGAGGGGCAATCAAGCCTCTGTCACGAAAACTTGATTTACGCTCAACCTACGTTCCCCGCAAGCTTGAGTGGGCTGCAACCAGCTAGAGAATATACGGCTAGATCATTTTGCAATCTTGACCTAAATACCTTGACCAATCGGTCTATGTTGTATTAGAGTTTAAGTGTGGTTAAGCAAAGGTCAGTTTGCCGATGACTCGCGGTCCCGCCAAGCAATTCGACACTGAAGTTGCTTTAGAAAAAGCGATGAGAGTGTTTTGGGAGCATGGCTACGAAGCCGCTAGCCTCTCTGAATTGTTGAAGAATATGGGGATTGGCAAAAAAAGCTTGTATGACACCTTTGGCAACAAGCAATCGCTTTTCCTCAAGGCGTTGGAGCACTATGCTCACACCACCATTCGGGATATACGGGATCGTCTTGCGGCTGAGGGTTCTTCGCTGGGCAACTTGAAGCAATTGCTGCGAGACTGGCAGGCAATGCACAGTCAGCCGGGTAGTTGCGGTTGTATGCTTGGCACCAACATTGCCGATTTCAATACCCATGACGAGGCGATCGCCAAAGTCATGCGGGCCTATCTACAGCAAGTTGAAGATGCCTTTGCCGCAACTCTGATCAGCGCTCAGACAGCAGGGGAAATCAGCTCCCATGCCAATCCACGTAATTTGGCTCGTCTACTACTCTGCACCACCCAGGGGTTAGCCCTTCTGGGGCGTGTCATGGATAGAGACACCATCCTCGAAGGCGCAACAACGTCTGTGATTTCGCTTTTAGACCAGAGCTAAAATTTTTTAGCCTAAATTAGACCGATCGTTCAAGGTTTTAGTTTATCCTACTGGAGGTATTCTCATGGCTTACGACATCATCAACAAAACCATCCTGGTTACCGGCGCTAATCGTGGCATTGGTAAAGTGCTCGTTGAGTCTTTTCTGGAGTATGGTGCGGCTAAGGTTTATGCGGCTGTCCGCAAGCTTGAAAGTGTTGCACCGCTGGTCGAGCAATACGGTGACAAAGTGGTGCCCATCCAGATTGATCTGGCCGATCCGCAATCCGTTATCGCGGCGGCTCAAACCGCAACGGATGTGGACGTGGTGGTAAACAATGCTGGGGTGCTCAAAACCGCTACGCCCCTGGCCGAGGATGCGATCGCATCCCTCAAATTTGAGATGGACATCAATGTATATGGGTTGATCACCATGGCTCAAGCGTTTGCTCCAGTGCTCAAGGCTAATGGAGGAGGTGTTTTTGCGCAGCTCAACTCAGTGGTTTCGATGAAGACATTCGCGAACTTTGGTACCTACTCGGCCTCTAAAGCAGCGTCTTATGCCATCACGCAGGCATTACGAGAACTCCTCGGTGAGCAAGGGACTACTGTGCTGAGTGTCCACCCGGGGCCGATCGCAACTGATATGGGGGATGCGGCTGGTCTGACGGAAATTGCGGAACCTCCGACCCTGGTAGCTGAGGGCATCATTGAAGCGCTAAAAGCGGGTGAGTTTCATGTTTTTCCTGACACCATGGCAAAGCAAATTGGTGGTGCCTATCAGAGCTTTGCGAAGAATGTGGTTGAAGTTAGCATGACCGAGGGTTAAGCATTCACGACAAGATTGGTTTTGAATAGCCGAAAAGATACCCCTGCCACATAATCCTCTTCTTGAGATGGGACCAAAATAGATTGAAAGCCTTACAATACAGGTGTTTCAGTAGCTTTAAGAGGGCATCCTATTGGGCGCAAAGATGTCCTCTCGATAAGTTGTTGGGCGGCTTTCAAAAATAATAAACCGTTGATTCCTGTGGAGTAGGGTGTATGCAGCCAGATGTTTTATCTGAATTGACTCTTGACATGACGCCCGAACAGTTTCGGCAATTGGGCTACAAAGCGATCGACCTCATTGCGGATAATTTGGGGCAGCTGCAAAATCGCCTTGAACCTGCTCGTCGAGCCGTTCCGACTGATCTGCGTGACCAGTTACTTAATCAAGCGCTGCCCCAAACTGGGAGTAACCCGACAGAGTTGATTGAGTTTGTCGAGCAGCACATCCTGCCTTATCCTCTGGGCCACATCAATCCTCGCTTTTTTGCCTGGGTCAATTCACCGGCTGCCCCCATTAGCGTTATTGGTGAATTGCTGAGCGCAGGCATGAATTCCAGTGCTGCTGGTGGCGATCAGGCCAGTACCTATCTGGAGCACGCTGTGCTCAACTGGCTAAAAGAAATCATGGGTTTTCCTCAAGCTAGTGGGGCGCTTTTGGTCAGTGGGGGGAGTATGGCTACGTTGGTTGGCCTGGCAGTGATGCGCCATTGCAAAACCCAAACAGGCAGTATTCGTGACCACGGGTTACAACAAGAACCTGTACCGATGGTTGTTTATAAATCGGTGGAGGGACATAGCTGTCTTGATAAGGCGGTTGAACTCCTGGGAATTGGACACAACTATCTTCGGGCGATACCGGTCGATGCCGAATTTAGAATCGATGTCACAGAATTAAGGCGACAGATTAAGCGCGATCGCCAAGCCGGTCTATATCCAGCCTGTGTGATCGCCAGTGCCGGTACAGTCAACACTGGAGCGATTGACCCATTCGACCAGATTGCCGATATTTGTCAGCAAGAAAATTTGTGGTTGCACGTAGATGGAGCGTTTGGTGGGGTTGGGATCCTGGCTGACTCGGTGAAACATTTATATAAGGGGATAGAACGAGCCGATAGTCTGGGCATTGATCCCCACAAATGGATGTATATTCCGGTTGAATGCGGCTGTGCAATCGTGCGCGATCAGCAAGCAATGCGCGATACCTTTAGCGTGGTTCCTCCGTATCTTCGTGATGACCGGCAACTACCGTGGTTTTCGGAATATGGTCCTCAACAAACTCGTGCATTTAGGTCGCTCAAACTTTGGCTCGCGATGAAGCATGTTGGGGTGGAGGGGTATCGCGAACTCATCACGCGTGACATTGAATTAGCCCGATTGCTACAAGCGAAGATTTTGGCGCGCTCAGATTTTGAACTTGTGGCACCTGGACCGTTGAGTGTTACTTGCTTTCGTTATGTACCTTGGGGTTCACACGATGGGGAGGTAATCAATCGGGCCATTCTGGATATTGTGCAGAGCCAAGGTCAGGTATATCTAACCAGCACCGAGGTGAAGGGCGAATTTGTACTGCGGGCCAACATCATAAATTTCCGCACGAATGAAGCTGATCTTGACTTTCTGTTGCAGACTATTGCCCAAGCTGGTCAGCAGGTTCTGGAATCTAAGGGGCAGCTTTCTGAAGAATAGGGGGGCATGGTTGCCTAAAAAGAACGCATTTACCCAAACAATGGGGTTTTTATCCGATTATCAGTCTTTTTCTTGATAAAAGCTAGGTGTTTCAATTGACCAAATTTCCCCCACTACATCGTGATCCGTTTGGCCGCAGGCTAATCTACCCAGCGTTACAAAAGCATTTGACGATGGCGACAGAATTCGGGCGTATGGGCAAAAACAGGGCACTGGATGTGGTCAAGGTATCGTCCACAATGGAGAAATCATATGAGGACAGACTGGCAAAACTGGCAAGCGTTTAGAGATGCTCAAAAAGAAGTTGTCTTACCGGCAGGTGCCGCAGCGCATATCCCCGTAACGATTCGCTATATCGACGAGGGCGTCGCTCAGCAGGGAACGGTTTTGCTGATGCATGGTATTCCAACTTGGGGTTATCTCTATCATGCGGTCATTCCTACGCTGGTTCAAGCAGGATATCGGGTGATTGTCCCCGACTTTTTGGGGCATGGGTGGTCCGATCGCCGCGATCGCTTTGACCGCTCATTTCAGGATCAGGCGCGGATGATTGTGGCGCTTTTGGCCGCGCTGGAGCTAGCTCAGGTGGATGTGGTGGGTCACGATACCGGGGGAGCCGTAGCTTTAATCTTAGCGATCGAGCATTCATCGTTGGTCAACCGTCTGGTGATTACGAATTCAGTCTGCTATGACCGCTTTGATGATGACATGCTCGACTTTGGTCATCCCCTGCGATGGAAACCGCGATCGGTTACCGACTTGGTTGCTGCATTGGAAGCTAGTCTAGCTGCTGGTCTATCAAATCCCAGCCAACTCACCGCTGAATTTCGCGCGGGCATTATTGCGCCTTGGGCCAGCGAAGCGGGGAAACTGAGTCTTTTACGCAATGCTTCAGCCCTGAACGCAAACCAAACCATGGCACTCGTCGATCGTCATGGCAGCATTGCGGCTCCAACACTGGTGCTGTGGGCATTAGACGATCCCTGGCAAAAGGCAGAGGATGGCAAGCAACTCGCCAGCGAGATTCCGGGGGCTCACTTTCAGGGGATGGAAGGGGCCTCTCACTGGCTACAGCAGGATGCTCCAGAACAGTTTTCGTCTGCGCTTTTAACGTTTCTCGAAAAAACGAGATGATATCCCCATCACGTAGTTTGAGACGCGCCCCATTCGTGCCTTACTTGCCCCATTTCCCATACTTGACGGCGTAAGTTTTCGGACTAGTTTGATAGTGGAAGAGTGGTTGGGTGGAAAGGTAGAAGGGTGGAAGGGTGGAAGGGTAGAAGGGTGGAAGGGTGGAAGGGTGGAAGGGTGGAAGGGTAGAAGGGTGGAAGGGTGGAAGGGTGGAAGGGTGGAAGGGTGGAAAGGTAGAAGGGTGGAAGGGTGGAAGGGGCAAAGGCATAGTGGTGGTATTTCTGCCGCAGGGTACTATGGCGATGGCGTAGCGTTGAGACTTCGTAGTAGAAAGCGTCAGGTGGTGGTGGTTTTCACTGGTCGTAACGTGTCGCGATCGCAAATTCTATTGCAAACAAAAACCTGTTTGAAAATGGCGTGTAATTTAAGCCGGGAAACTCCGGTAAGGTAGGGAGTCAGGAGTCGGAAGCTAGAATCCACTACCCTCCTGACTCCTGACTCCTAGCTCCTGAGTTCTTTCACCACCCAAATTTTCTGCCTTAAGTGATACCCTTTGAACATCACCGTTTAAGTCAAGAATTCGCAAGCTTTTCTCGATTCAATGCTCGAATTCTTCTCACTTACCACCTAAGGTTAGTGTGCAGATTTGATATTCGAAATGCTCAAGATTATTAAGCCTGAAAGCCACGAAGATTTACAGCAGACTAGAACGTTAATCTGCGAATCTGTGGATTGGTTACGCCACCATTACCCTGATCACCTTCCAGTTATCAATGAATATTTTGAAGGCCAAGCATTCCAACAAGAGTTAGACAATTTGTTGGGGTATTACGCGCCGCCAGAAGGTTGCTTATTACTTGCCATTAAAGATGAGCGTGCGGCAGGCTGTATCGCTTTGAGAAAGTTGACGACAGCAATCTGCGAAATGAAGCGCCTGTTTGTTCGCACCGAATTTCAGCGCCAGGGAATCGGTTTAGCCCTAGCCAAGACGATTATTCAAGAGGCAAAAGCTATTGGCTACCCCCAAATGCGACTGGATACTGGCATGCAGCAGATTGGGGCTCAAAGACTCTATCAAAAGCTCGGCTTCAAACCCATAAAACCCTATTATGCGCTCTCTGAAACGCTCAGAAATGGGTTGGTATTTATGGAGCTTGACTTGTCTTAGTCGATGTCCATTTTTCGGGCAAGATGCTTAGTGGGAAATCGAGCTGTCACTGCTGAGGTCCAGCAAGAAATTTGATTTACAGAGTAATTACTCATGACGCTGGTACGACGCTGGCAAGGATGAAAAGGAGGGCTGTTTTTTCGGGTGGGGTGTTCTGATGGACGGGTGGGGTTTTGAACGGGGCTATTTTCAGGGGGAACTTTTAGGGCAATTAGGGTGCTGAAACAAAATTTTCGTGATGCCTTTGAGAGGGGCGAGGCTAGAATAGATCTAGCTAGAATAGTTTCGACTCATCAACCAATGTCCGGTTCAACTTCATCGCCCCAAGATGCTATCCATCCGGCTGCTCAAGAGGCATTTGTCCCAACAATGCGGGAATTGGTTCGGACCTATCAAGCATTTGCAGCTTACTCTGAAGCCCATGTTCGCCAGTTTAATCTGACACCCTCCCAGTTCGATGTCATTGCAACGCTAGGCAACACCAATGGCATGAGCATGAGCCAGATCGGTGAAAAAACTCTGATTACTAAAGGAACGTTGACAGGAGTCATCGATCGCCTGATCAAAAAAGAGTTAGTCGTCAGGGAAAATCCTCCGGGCGATCGCCGCACCGTCATTGTGTATCTGACAGCCAAAGGACAGCAAGCCTTTGAGCAGGTTTTTCCGGCCCATATCGCCTATCTCAAAACTCAGTTTGAGAACCTTGAGCCGTCTGAATTAGAACTCCTTCGGGTTTTACTAGGGCGTCTGAGACAGCATTTCTAAAATCAAATGACTCGCCCACCTTGACAAGACCGAATAGGAGAATTAACTTGAATATAGTTCTACATAGAACTATACGGATCAGACTAAAAACAAGCAGTCGAATCACCAGGATGCATTTGCCTTCCTGGGTGCTGTGCAGAAGCAGATTCGTACTGAAAAGTGGCTACCAACTAAATCCAGATTTTCATGGGGATTGGATTAGCACACAGCAAAGCGTTTTGAGATTTCTCCCTACCAGCGGAGTTAGGGAAGATTGCTTTTTGCAGTTTAGTTCTAGTTAGAAATATTTTGAGGAAGACGAAATATGAACATGATGATTCGTGGTAAGGCTCCCTTGCCCCAGTCTCACAGTCAACTTTTAGCCCAGCCGAGTATCGACGTGGAGGTTGAGAGTTTCCGGTATTCTTTGCGATCGATCGCCTGTATCGTGCAATTCCTGATGGGCGATGGAGTGTTGGCCCTGTCATCCAGAGTCATCCAGAATTCGTAATTCTTTGGAATCATACTATGAACTCACTCCCTACATTGTTTCTGTCCCATGGCGCACCTGATTTACCCATGCGGGAGAGTGCCGTTACCCACTTTCTTAAGTCACTCTCACAGCAACTCCCCCAACCAAAAGCCATCTTGGTGATTTCCGCCCATTGGAATGCCGAACCATTGAGAGTCAGCGCCGCGCCCAATCCGAAAACCCATCACGACTTTTCGGGCTTCCCGGAAGCACTCTATCGGTTAAATTATCCAGCTCCTGGTTCTCCAAAGCTAGCCGATCGCATTGTGCAACTCCTCACCCAGAGAGGGATTGACTGTCAGGCGCATCCCTCTAGAGGCTTCGATCACGGCACCTGGACGCCTCTTCTGTTGGCGTATCCAGCAGCCAAGATCCCCGTCGTCCAACTCTCGATTCAATCTCGACAGAACCCTGAAATGCATTGGCAACTGGGGCAAGCACTGAGGGCGCTACGTCAGGAAGGCATTTTGATGATTGGCAGTGGCAGTGCAACCCACAACCTGGCCGCCATGAATCGGGACTACTATGCGGCTCCCCCTGTTTGGGTCCGTGAGTTTGATGATTGGTTAGCTAAAACCCTTGAACATCAGAACTGGAATGCCCTAATGCAGTATCGACAGTTAGCGCCCTACGCCCAAGCAAACCATCCCACACCAGAGCATTTGCTGCCGCTATTTGTTGCCTTGGGTGCTGTCGGTAATGCTGCTCAGGCAAAACAACTCCACCGGAGCTATACCTACAGCGTTCTCAGCATGGCTGCCTACGCTTTTCATTAAGGTGTCTGGTTAACGACGAAAATCTTATTCAGGTAAGGAGTCAGGGATCAGAATTCGGTCCTTTCCCAAATTCCGAACCCCGTAGGGCTACTCTCCGAGAAGCCGCTTCGCGTCTAGTGCTCTTCCCGCAAGGTATTCCGAACTCCCAATTCCGAACTCCGAATTCCGAACTCCCAATTCCGAACTCCGAATTCCGAACTCCCAATTCCGAACTCCCAATTCCGAACTCCGAATTCCGAACTCCGTAGGGCTATGCCCTTCCCGCAGGGTATTCCGAACTCCGAATTCTGAATTCTTCCTGCGCCAAAATTCTCTAGCCTCAATGCATCTCTCCATTCAGCACAATAAGGAATTAAAACAATGGCACTGGGTCAATTAGTCGACGGAAAATGGACAACGGACTGGACTGAGCATAATGCAACAGGTGAATTTAAACGTATGCCGACCCATTTTCATCATTGGATTACAGCCAATAGTTCGAGTGCGTTTCCAGCTGAAGCAGGACGTTACCATCTCTACATTTCTTTGGGGTGTCCCTGGGCTCATCGTACGGCCATTGTATGGAAACTCAAAGGACTGGAAAACATCGTTAGTTTATCAATTGTTGATCCAATTATTAGTGAACAGGGTTGGCGCTTCTCCGACTATTCAGGTTGCATTCCTGATACGGTGAATCAGTCAGATTATCTCTGGCAAATTTATGTCAAATCTAAGCCAGACTATACCGGGCGGGTGACGGTGCCGGTGTTATGGGACAAGCAAACTGAGCAAATTGTCAATAACGAATCCCGTCAAATTATTCAGATGCTTAATTCAGTCTTTGATGACTTAGGCGCAAAAGAGACTGATTTTTACCCCAAAGCGTTGCGTCCAGAAATTGATCGTGTGATCGATGCCATTTATCACCCCATCAATAATGGTGTTTATCGTAGTGGCTTTGCAACTTCTCAGCGTGCTTACGATGAAGCTGTTACGACCTTATTCAGGGCGCTCGAACAGTGGGAGGCTATTTTGGCAAATCAACGCTATCTCTGTGGCGACCAACTGACTTTGGCCGACTGGTGTCTCTTCACAACTTTGTTTCGGTTTGATTTGGCCTACTATGGCCTCTTTAAATGCAATATCAAGCGCCTGGTTGATTTCCCTCACCTCTGGAATTATTGTCGCGAGTTATATCAATACGCCAATGTGCGGTCGGTTTGTCGAATTGATCATGTACAGCGACTTTACTATGCTGGCTTACCCGAACTAAATCCAGCCGGTATTGTCCCCGCTGGACCCGCTATTAATTTTGAGCAACCACACATGCGTGATGCGGTCGGCACGGTGGCGATCGCAGTCTAATACTGTTTCGCGATCTCTTGACAACATGCTGGCTCCAATCGTTGGGGTCAGCATCATTGCGTTTATAGAGTTTCTATACCTCGCGGATGAAGTCCTGCACGTATACTGAAACTTTTAATCTGTCGATCTAATTTGACCATCTGTGCAAACAGCCAGCGGTCTAGCCAACTGATTTAATCAACAGCACTGCTGACATTCAGCCTATTCAACCTGAACTAGATAAATAGACTTGCCGAATGGATCGGATGGCAGTGATACAGCAATAGTTTCTATGAGCAAGCATCCTAAAGCCCATTTTTATCACCCAGGTAGCAACATCAACGAATCCCCTGGCTATATAGTGATGTGAGTCGTAAATATCTTAGAGAAGCCGTTAAGACCGGCGAAAAACGCGATTCACTTTCCATAGTTTGTTGCTTGGATGCGTTAATAGGATTAGGAATACAGTGAGAAAATCTATGGCTAAAACAGCACCCTACGGCGCTTGGCAATCGCCCATTACCTCAGAGGTGATTGTGTCTAATTCTATTCGCCTGGGGAGTATACAGCTTGATGGCAGTGATATCTATTGGAGCGAGCTACGACCCACCGAAAAAGGCCGTAGTTTGATTGTGCGCTGCACGGCTGATGGTGCCATAACGGATGTTACACCTGCTACTTTTAATGTTCGTACCCGTGTACATGAATATGGTGGAGGAGCCTACTGGGTTGACCATGGCGATATATTTTTTGCCAATTTTCTCGACCAGAGATTGTATCAACAGTCGACCGGCGTATCGCCAAAACCGCTGACTCCGGAGAAAGCGCTAAGGTATGCCGACGGGGTTGTTGATCGTCCCCGGCAGCGACTAATTTGTGTTCGCGAAGACCATACTCAAAGCGAACAAGCAGCGACTAATACGATTGTTGCCATTTCCTTGGATGACCAGACCCAAACGGTTTTAATCTCTGGATGTGATTTTTACTCCACACCTCGCCTCAGTCCCGATGGGAAACAGCTGGCCTGGTTAAGTTGGAATCATCCGAATATGCCCTGGGATGGGACTGAACTCTGGGTGGCCGATATTACGACTGACGGCACCCTGGCTCATCGGCAAAAAGTGGCAGGTGGTCTGAGCGAATCAATCTTTCAACCCCAATGGTCACCGGATGGCGTTTTGTACTTTATCGGAGATTCCACCGGTTGGTGGAATCTCTATCGCTGGCAAAATCAAACGATTGAACCTCTGTACCCATTAGAGGCTGAATTTGGCGCACCCCAGTGGTCATTTGGTATGTCAACCTACGGATTTGCGTCGGCCAATCGCTTGGTGTGTACCTACAAATGCGATGGGGTCCAACATTTAGCCCAGTTGGATACAACAACGCTTACCCTCACTGAGATTGAAACACCCTATGCCGGTATGAGTGGTCTTAAGGTGGGATCTGATTTTGTGGTCTTTTTAGGCGGTTCTCCTAGCCGACCTAGTGGGTTGGTTCGTCTGGATTTGTTAACCGGACAAACCACCGAGCTACGACTTTCTAGCACCTTAGAGATTGATGAAGGTTATCTCTCGATGCCAGAGAATATTACGTTTCCCACGAGTAATGATCTCTTTGCTTATGGGATCTATTACCCACCTCAGAACAAAGACTTTGTAGCTCCTGAGGGTAGCTATCCTCCGCTATTGGTAAAAAGCCATGGCGGACCGACTGCTGCCACCTCTTCCAACTTTAATCCAGCCATTCAATATTGGACCAGTCGTGGCTTTGCTGTTTTGGATGTGAACTACGGTGGCAGTACGGGGTATGGTCGTGCCTACCGTGAGCGGCTTAAGGGCAACTGGGGCATTGTTGATATTGATGATTGTGTGAACGGGGCCAAATATCTGGTGGCCCAGGGAAAAGCGGACCCCGAGCAGTTGGCTATTGATGGCGGCAGTGCTGGAGGGTATACCACTTTGGGCGCACTAACGTTTCGTGATATTTTCAAAGCCGGAGCCAGCTACTACGGCGTCAGCGACATGACAGCCCTGGCCATGGATACCCATAAGTTTGAGTCCCGCTACCTCGATAGCCTGGTGGGTCCCTACCCTGAACGCAAAGACCTCTATGAGGCGCGATCGCCGATCAATTTTACGGACCAGCTCTCCTGCCCGGTCATTTTTCTCCAGGGCGATGAAGACAAAATTGTGCCCCCGAACCAAGCTGAATTAATGGTCAGTGCCCTACGAAAAAAGAACATTCCAGTCGCATATTTGCTATTTGCAGGAGAGCAGCACGGTTTTCGCAAAGCCGACAATATCAAGCGAGCTTTAGATGCTGAATTTTATTTCTATAGTCGGGTATTTGGGTTGGAGCCTGCTGAGAAGATTGAAGCCGTGGAGATTTGGGGCATTGACAAAGGGGCATGACCCCATCCTGGCTTGGGTCGGCCTACTCTACGAGAAGCCACTCTGTTTCTAGTGTTCTTCGCGCAGAGTACGCTGACATCACCGAAATTTTCTGGCTTGAGTTGATCTCTGAATGGCTCAAAGAAGATACGGTGATTTAGAGTTGCTCGGCGATCGCTCCAAATTTGCTATCAAATTCTGGGGAGAGAATTGACATGCCTATTTTTACAGCAGGGCGCGCCTGCATGGCCTCAACCCAACGCTGAACATTAGGGAACTCTACCAACGAGACAGCCAGGTAAGGTTTGGCGGCGGCCGCGACCCAAGGATAGGTCGCAATGTCCGCAATAGAATAGTCGCCAGCAACATAAGTGTTGTTTGCCAGCTGGCGATCCAGAACGCCCAAGAGTCGTAGAGTCTCTTTTTGATAGCGCTCAATGGCATAGGGTAACTTCTCAGGGGCAAAATTACGGAAGTGCCCAAACTGGCCAAACATGGGACCCACACTCGCCATTTGAAACATCAGCCATGCCAGTACGCGGGCACGTTCAGCGGGTTCAGTCGGCAGGAGTTTACCTGTCTTTTCGGCCAGGTAGATCAGCAAGGCACCTGATTCAAACACGGTGATATTCGTTTCGCGATCGATGATGGCTGGAATTTTGCTGTTGGGGTTAATCTTCACGTACTCGGGGGAAAATTGGTCGCCTTTGCCGATATGGATTTGATGGATCGTGTATGGCAAACCCAACTCTTCAAGCATAATGGCGGGTTTGTAGCCATTGGGGGTAGTGAAGGTGTAAAGGTCAATCATGGGGAGTTTCCTAATTTATTGGGGTAATCAGTTTCCGTCAGGATTGATTCAATGAAAGCTAAGACAGTCGGCAGATTTATACCACATTCCTGCTTGAAAAATGGCTGGTCAATATCGTCTATGGTCAAAGGATGACTGGAGGACCGATCTCATACCGCCACATATGGCTTGTATAGGGGCTCTGTAGCCGTGTTCTGCTGTCCATTCGCTTATTTTTAGCCCACGGGCCTACCCAAAAAACTAGTCTTTCTTCATCGTTAGGAGCGTCGCACGAGCGTCATTGCCGAATAGGCCACTCTGCAGCGAATACTTCTACTGTGCTTGATTCGCCTACGCACCGTTACAGAAGCCTAGATTTGATGAACAAACTTGGTTTGAATGGCCGCGATTATTGCGACTCAGGGCATGCGATCGCTCTGATGTAGAGCCAGGGCAGCCATTGGGCCAATCGTTGCCTGAAATTGTCCTTGTTCATCGATAGTAATGACTTGAGCACAGGAAGATGCCCCTAACGGCGTCTGGATTGCCTCACAATAATCACCTGGAGGCAATTGAGTTTGGAATGTTTGGCTCAGTGGAATCTCCTCGCGGTTGATAATCACAAAGCCGCGATCGCCCCGCCCAAACGCAATCTGGTTACGGCCATTGCTCCACCAATCCGTCACCTCAGGGACCCCCTGCGTGGCGTTACGAAACCGCGCCATTGCCGCGACTGCAGGCTGTCGATGTTCACAGACCCAAGCTTTCCCACAGCCCAAATCATCGGGCGCATACACGGTACGTGTGCGACCATCATTAGCCGCTGGCGGACCCTGTTCAGAATCCGTAAACGCATAGCTGGACATGATTCGCGGTTTGCCGTACGGATAGGCCAGCATAAACACCATGGCAAGGGTGTGTAACGGTTCATCCTTGTACGTCAGGTACGTGCCGCCCCCGCCATGCCCGCGTTGCTTGTCATGGTTATCGATAAAAATCACAGCCTGATCGCTGGGGGTTAAGTCCTCCATCGCTCCCAGGGTTTGCAAATCAGCCAAGGTGCGATCGCCAGCATTCAAAAATGCCTCACCGACCCGCCGTCCATACTCAAACTCCACAACATCGCCCAGGGCATAGTAGTCCTGTTTTCTGATAGCTTCCGTACCCGGATCAATTACCTCCTGATAGATATAAGGAGCTGGCTCAACGCGATCGCGAACTTGTTGCAGGATGGTATCCAAATCTTCATTGCGGATATGTTTGGCCGCATCGATTCGAAATCCAGCAATTCCTAAGCCTGTCAGATCAGCAAGATAATCAGCTAGCTTCTTTTGGACCCGTGGAGAAGCTGTATTCAAGTCTGGGAGGCCCACCAGTTCACATTGCGTGACTTGTTCTGCATCGTTATAGTCGGTAATAACTTGGCGACAGTCATTGAAGTCCTCTGACGTGAAAAGCCCAGGATAGTCATATTTGCGAAACGCGGTGCCGGCCACCCCAATCCCGCTCTCAACGGCGGCCATGTGGTTAATCACAGCATCGGCATAGACGACCACTCCCACCTGATGACAGCGACGGATCATGTCCTGCAATTGAGCGCGATCGCCACTCCGGCTAACCAATTGATAACTTACCGGCTGATAACGCTGCCACCACGGGAAGCCTGATTCCGAAACCACAATATGTTCCTGAGGAGGCGAAATTTGGACGGCCTCAAATCCCTGGGGGCCTAAAAAAGACTCACATTCCTGCGCGATATCGTTCCAAGTCCATTCAAACAGATGAACAACAACAGAGCGATCAGCTATTTCTGGCGAACTAACCCTTTCGGTTGAAAATAACCGTAACGGCCGCATCGCCACACCCAACAAACCCACAAGTAGGCCTAGTGAAAGAAACCAAGCCAAATAGGGTATTCGAGCCGATCCCAGACGCGATCGCATAGTTGCTCGTGCACCAAAAACTGCTTCATGATTACACTCAATCACTCTAAATGGGTTCAGTAGGTGCAGAGATTTTTGTGTAAAAAAGCAGATGTATTCCTCACCGGGATTACTCTGATGGCATCCGTCTGTATCCGAGCAGTTATTGCAGCGGGTTGTTTCCCCGCGTAGAGCCAGACTCAGTGAGCGGACCTGATTGTTTCTGCAACTGGTGCATCGCTTGCTGGGTGTAAGGGCCTACTATGCCATCAATCGAGCCATGATAGAATCCTCGACGCTGCAAATAAACTTGCAAAACTTTTGTGGTGCTTTGCAGATCCTGCCACAGGTTGTCAATCCAGCTTTGCCCAATCGATCGTCGAAAATTGTCTTGCTGCTGTTTAATGAAGGTCTCGTCGACTAATCCAAGGTGATGGGCCACGAGATGGTCGCCTTCTTCTAGCCAAAAGCTGAGGATAGGGTCCTCTGTTGCCATGTCGTAGATTTCGCCCATACGATCCTGCTCAACTTCGGTTAAAGACTCCCGCAGTGCCAGCAAACAGTATTCCAGAATAATGGGCTTGTAATGTTCTGACTCACAAACTAAATCTGACTTGCTGGCCGGATCAGTCAGATCATAAATAAAGGGCTCTGATAGGGTGTCGGTTATCTTCATAGTCTTCTTTTCTCAAGTGCGTTCCCAGTCAAAAAAGGTGCAAAGGTGCAACCTGCTGTGTACATGTGGCGTGGGATATCCATCTGTGACACACCAAAGTGAAGAAAACGCCAAATTTTACAAAGAAAATGATAGTCCTTTCTGATTCCACTAAAGGTATTACTAGAAGCAAGGATACCTTTTTAGGGTGGAAAATCTTGATTGGATAGGACGTCAGGCTTCGGCACAAGTACTCAGCCGAACGTCATCAGGAGGCAGAAGTTAGTACTCTATTGACTTCTGTAGGGCTTTGTCCTTCTGGAAGAATATTCCGACTCCAGGGCGCTTTCTCTACCAAAATTTTTCGTCCTGCGTTGATATCCGAAATATAGTCCAGCTGCTATTCGTGTAAGTAATCAATTTGATAAGAGACTGTCACAGAATGAATGACAGTGTCACCTGTCTAGTAAGGAGTCAGGTATCCAAATTAAGACGTAGCTCATGTGTAACAACAATAAGGGTGATCGAGAACCTCCATTGCCTGAGTTTCCTCGAGGACAAGATGTTTTAGATCAAGCGATTGAGGAAATTTTAGGCAAAGAAAACCCTGCAGCCTACTCAATTTTCACGGCAGCAGAGCGTATGGTTCGACAATTTAATCTAGATGTAGAAGCTTATGGATTGTTATTTGATGCGTATCTATGTGGCAAGAAAGCTCTGCAGCAAGGCAAAGAAATCCGGCATCCCCAGGCTTGGTTGAGAGGGACTGCTTACAATATTGCCCGCGAGAAATCGCGAAAGCTCAAGCGAATTCACTCCTATTCCCCTGATATCATTGATGCTCTCTTTTCCGACGAACGTGATAGTCCTACGGAAAAGGCTATTTTAGAAGAGGAGATGGCTGTAGCTATCAAAGCCATGCAAACCCTACGGGAAGAGAAACCGCATATCTTTGAGTTGATTCATCAGCGGGTCATCGAAGAAAAATCATGGCAGGAGATTCAATTGAGCTATGCTGTGACCCATCAAGGGGAAACTATTTCTGAAACAACTCTACGTCAACGGTACTCACGAGGACGCAAATATTTGCGTTCTATTTTTCACCGAGTAACGACGATCCCATAACCGCAACTCAATAGGCGTAAGGTTCCAGACGCGCGCTGTCTACAGGTTACTGAACTCCCGTGCCATAGGCCACGATCTCAAGTGCAACTAGGCCTTGACCACCCATTTCTGCAGTCTCCAAACGCACATTGACAATTTTACTTGCTTTCCATTTAATTGCGTCTTCTTTCATCCTCAAAATTGCCTCACGTCGACCTCTTTCTAGTAGGGTTTCATAGGTTGTGATCCGCCCACCTAAAAGATTGATAAGCCCCGCGACAAAGGTTTTGAAGTAGTCGGAAGATACCACAACACTTCCCACAAAGAGTTTGGCTCTATCGGCTTCGGGAATAGGTGTTTTGGCACCAATATTCACGATCTGCAGCTGGCGTGTCCGATATTCACGATCGCGCAAATCATCGAAGTGCTTCTTCTCGATATAGCTACCCGCGAAAAATCCTAATGCTAGAAGGAAAACAGTTACAACAAGACCTTCCATAATTTTCCTAATCAATCTGAACAGCTGTACCGTAGACAAAAAGTTCGGCTGCGCCTTGAGCCAACGATGAGGTGGCATAGCGAATGTTTACTACAGCATTTGCTCCTTTCTGAGAAGCTTCCTGCATCATTCGCTGAGTGGCTTCGTGACGGGCCTCTTGCAACAACTCTGTGTAACTTTTCAACTCTCCACCCACTAAGTTTTTGAATCCAGCCAGAATGTCTTTACCCACATTCTTGGCACGTACAGTACTACCTTGGACAAGTCCCAAATGCCTCACAACTTTATGGCCAGGAACTCCTTCCAATGTCGTCAAAATCATTTTAGAGGAGCGGGAAAGTGGTGGTCTAGCAGTCATCGGTATCTCCCTACAGAGCAATCACTGGTTGAATCGTAGTCATAAATAGTCGATTTGGCATCTTTCTTTAAGACTCTCCGTATATGATTTTGGATATCGTAGCGATCGCCTCCACCATCCTGTTCTCTTTCAAAACATGCCGACTTGCATTGCCCTCATTGCCCATGACAGTAAGAAAGAGGCCATCGTAGGCTTTGTCAACAGCCGTCGACCGATGTTCTCTCGCTATCACCTAATTGCCACCGGAACCACGGGTAAGTGGGTTGCCGAGGGGACGAATTTACCCGTAGAACGAGTGGCATCCGGTCCACTAGGAGGAGACACCCAAATAGCTGCCAAGGTGGTTGAGGGTGAAGTGGCAGCCGTAATTTTCCTGATAGATCCCCTCCATGCCCAACCGCATGAGCCGGATATCAAAGCCTTGGTACGCGTTTGTGAAGTGTATAACGTCCCATTGGCCACAAACTTGGCAACGGCTGAAGCGGTGCTTTTGCAGTTGGGGAAATGTCGCATCGGTCATCTGATTTTTAATCCTGCCGCCGGACAGGGTGATCCGAATCAAGACCTAGCCTTGATTCGACGACTGTTAGAACCCCAAATACAGCTCAACGTGCTGTTGACGGATGCGCACCAGGATCCGGCCGAACAAGCCAGAGAAGCGATCGCGGCAGGCACCGATTTAGTCATCGCAGCGGGGGGGGATGGAACGCTTTCCGCTGTTGCCGGAAGCATCATCGAAACCGATACACCTTTAGGTATCATTCCTCGAGGTACAGCCAATGCTTTTGCCGTAGCCTTAGGCATTCCCGCCAATATCCAGGTGGCCTGCGAAATCATCCTGTCAAATACACCTCGGGTTGTGGATGCCGCCCGCTGCAATGGCAAACCCTTAATTTTGCTAGCTGGCATTGGTTTTGAAGCCGAGATGATTGACCGCACCAACCGTGACCTGAAAAAACAACTGGGGGTCTTAGCCTATCTCTTGGCAGGCATGCAACAGTTTCATGAGCAAACTGCCTTCCAAGCCATTATTGATATTGAGGGAGAGCTCACGAACGTAGAAACCAGCACGATCACAGTCGCCAATGCAGCTCCAGCCACTTCTTTATTGGCTCAAGGGTTTGGCCAAGTTCCAGTCGATGATGGCTTATTAGATGTTACGATTGCGACTCCCAAAAACCGCTTACAGGGGTTGAATGCCCTTACCAGCTTGTTTGCGGCTGCGTTGGTCAATAGCCCGACGAATCGGGAAGACATTATTCGGCTACGCACTAGATGTCTGCGGATTACGACCAACCCCGCCCAAAAAGTAGTGGTCGATGGCGAAATCACAGAGGCTGAAGTGGTTGAACTGGAATGCCTCCCCAACTCACTAACGGTGTTAGCTCCCATTGCTATTCAGCAAACAACGGTTGCCAGTGAGTCGGAAGCCGAATATCCACCCGCTCCAGGTTGACGCTTTGCTAATCCATTGTTACTTTTAACTCAAGGACAAAATTTTCAGGACTCATGCTTAACAGCGGCAAGCGATTTTACTTTTGGTTTTTTACGGAGGTTCACCAGGGGTGAGGTAGCTTTTGCTGAAATCCTTTGGTGAACCGCAGAGAAGTCTCTGCGGTTTTTGTGTTTTAGGGCAGTTTTGGTCACCATCATGCGTTATTCGACTCGGGCTTATTACTGGTTTTTTAGCTTTTTCTTTTTCACTAGGAGACGCTCCGGGTGACTAGGCTGTTATGGCCCTGCGAAAACCCCCGGAGCATCAAGGCTCTGGGGGTTTTTTGATGATTCTATTGCCTTTGTCTGTTCGATTTCTGGTTAACCGTTCAATACTTCCACCATTAGGACTCAAACCCATGCAAGATGCACAGCTTACAGCCAAGAAACACGACACTCACAAAACTGTTATTGCCCTCAATGATCAAACAACCGTTGGCGGTTCAGACCTGTTGATTGTGGGTGGCCCCTGTTCAGTCGAAAACTTGGAACAAATGGAAACAGTCGCCAACCATCTCGGCCAGGCTCCAGTCCAAGCTCTCAGAGGTGGCGTTTACAAGCCCCGCACCTCGCCCTACTCATTCCAGGGGTTGGGAGAGGAGGGGCTGGCAATTTTAGACCGGGTGCGTCGTCGCTACCATATCCCCGTCATCACCGAAGTGATGGCAATTCATCAGATTGAAGCGATCGCAGCTCATGCTGATGTGCTTCAGGTAGGCAGCCGCAATATGCAAAACTTTGACCTACTGAAAGCCTTGGGTGAAATTGATCAGCCGGTTGTATTGAAGCGAGGGTTAGCCGCAACCGTTCAAGAATTCGTGATGGCGGCGGAATATATTCTCAGTCACGGTAATCCCAACGTGATTCTCTGTGAGCGGGGAATCCGCAGCTTCGATACCTACACACGCAATATATTAGATCTCGGTGCCGTTGTGGCGCTTAAGCAACTCACCCATCTGCCCGTCATTGTCGATCCCAGCCATGCCGTCGGTAAGCGAGAGTTAGTGGCTGATTTGGCACGGGCTGCGATCGCTGTCGGCGCTGACGGATTGATGGTCGAATGCCACCCCACCCCTGAAGAGTCCGTTTCCGATGCCCGTCAAGCCCTCTCGCTCGAAGCCATGGTCGCTCTGGTAGAAAGCCTACGTCCTATTGCAACGGCTGTCGGTCGGACAATTCCTGCAGTCCACCCCACCCGTGAACTGGCCTTGGTTTAACCACTATCAGGTAAGCATGGGATAGAGGTATTTCATTGTGCCGGGAGGCAATTGTCGGGTCCTGATGGTGCATTGACGTTAGGGGCGTAATCTTGCTACCCCTAACGTCAATGCGTAGTTTGGACAAGACTTTGCGGTTGTTTGAAATGGCTCTAAATGTATGGGGTGCGTCTCCGTTAGATAAATTAAACTTTTGTTGCGCTATTGGGATCACAGCAGGAAACCCGACCTAAGAAAGCATAGAGCGATCGCTTAAAGAAATTTCTGGAAAGGAATATACCGCCGTAGGCTGGTGTCAAGGTCCAAGACCCGATCCTCTGATCGATAATTTCTTTTTCAGAAATCACCTAAGCTCTAATGATGTCGGCAAATCCTGTCAGGAGGCAACACAATGGCAAGTCCTAAAAGCAAGAAGGTAG
>JBCBTQ010000059.1:0-28142 GCA_039818605.1 Cyanobacteria bacterium J06639_14
GTATAATCTTCCCCCTTTTTCGAGTATTTCGGTTTTGTTGTTTAACGTCAACTCTCTGGAGGGTATCCAGTGGTAGCTCTATTTTGGCCCTCGATGGAACGTGAATGGGGCAGTCTGAGCTTTGTTTCGACTTTATACTTGCGCCCAGTGTTGGATCGCCTTTTGACTAAGGTTCCCAGGCGCTGGCAGGCTGAGGTGAGATTGGGCCTGCAAGAGGCACTTGTCAATGCTGTGAAGCATGGCAATCATCTCGATCCTCAAAAGGTGATTTCGGTTCGCTATCGAACGTCGGGTAACCAGTATTGGTGGGTGATTGAGGACCAAGGTGGAGGATTTGACTTTAGTCGTTGCTGTGATCCCGCTGACTGTAACCCTACAATTACAGAGAAGGGCGACGTTGTAAATGACTGTGGACGTGGGCTCTACATTCTGCACCAAATTTTTGATGAAGTCCGCTGGGATAGCGGTGGGCGCGAATTGCATCTGTGCAAGCGGGTGCGAGGCTGGTTTGGTATTCCCCTTGTTTGCTAGTTGCTAGCGCTGATTTTTATGAGTTGGGCAGGGAGGTGCAGAAACACTGTGGTCCAGCCAACTCACTGCCTGTTTTAACCTGGTTAAGGCTTCTTCTGGTTCGTTTTTGAGCAGGTAAACCAGTGCTGCTGCCGCTTGCTCTTGTGCCCGTACGTTGCGATTACGATTGAGGCGATGCCAGTCGTTAGGCTTAATGGCTAAGCGCGTAGCGATCGCCTGAGCTAGTTCAATATCGGTTAATGGCGTTGTTTCGGAAATCGGCAATGGAGTCGTCATGCTTACCTTGGCTGAATGCCAGTATGATGGGCGCAATCGTTACTTCCTATTGTGCCTATGAATCGTCGATCTGGGCATTTACATTTTCGTTCGCGCAGAAAAGCCAGCAAGCGCTGGAACACGTTGGGGGCGTTGACGCCTCCTGCCTCGGGGCCGGATTGGCAAGAAACGTTTGAGATAGAACTCAAGCAACTTGAAACAGCAGTCTATGAACTGCGACACCGTTTCGATGAGGTACGTGCCTTACAACAGCAGCAACAAGAGCTGAAGCAACAACTCCAGAATCCCGATCTGAGCCCCGACGACCTGAAAGATCTGAAGCGACAGTTGAGTGAATTAGAGATCCATCTAGAAAGTTCACTCTTTAATTGGCGATCGCTCCTGGAACCTTTTTGGCAGGCTGTACGATTCGGTGGTTTGGGAATTATTATCGGTTGGATCCTGAAAGGGATTGCCAGTAATTGAAGGGTGTTTTACTTCAGTTTTTGGCCTAGTGTATAGTCCAGTGACATTTACCCACGCTCGTGTCGATAAATGTCGTTAAACCACATCCGATGGGAAACCTGTCGTTTTTGCTTCGGGAAAAACCGGGGATCTAGATGTGAACAAGGTATAGGGATAGCGCTTGCGTTACTGTAGCGATATCCCTTTGAATTTTATAACCCGCACCTTTTCTCGTATTTTTAGCCATGGCTCCAATCCGCATTACCGACCTTCTTAAGACAGGGCAACCGGGCGACTCCGTGACGATTCAGGGCTGGGTCCGTACAAAGCGAGGCCAAAAAGCCTTTAGTTTCATCAATGTGAACGATGGCTCTAACATGAACGGCCTGCAGGTGGTCGCTGATGCTGCGATCCCTGACTATGATGCTGTCATGAAGCGCGTCAATACGGGAACGTCTGTTTCAATTGTCGGTAGCTTAGTTGAATCGCCGGCCAAAGGTCAGCGATTTGAGCTGAAAGCTGAGCAGATTACCGTTTATGGCGAGGCGGATGAAACCTACCCACTACAAAAAAAGCGCCACAGCTTTGAGTTTTTGAGGACGATTGGACATTTGCGAGCGCGCACGAATACGCTAGGTGCTATTTTTCGCGTTCGCAATGCTTGTGCCCAAGCCATTCATCAGTTCTTCCAAGAGCAAGGATTTTTGTGGATTCATAGCCCCATTCTGACGGCCAGTGACTGCGAGGGGGCGGGTGAGATGTTTACGGTTACCAGTCTTAACCTCAATCAACTCCCTTTGGCTGAGGACAAAACTGTTGATTTTAGCCAGGACTTTTTCGGCAAGCCCACCTATTTGACGGTGAGTGGTCAGCTAGAAGCTGAAATCATGGCCATGGCCTTCAAGAATGTCTACACTTTTGGGCCGACCTTTCGAGCTGAGAATTCCAATACCTCGCGCCATCTCGCCGAATTTTGGATGGTGGAGCCAGAGATGGCATTTTGTGATCTCGTTGGCAATATGGATCTGGCTGAAGCCTTTCTCAAATACATTTTTCGCTTTGTACTGGAGCATTGCGAAGACGATATCGCGTTTTTCAATCAACGTATTGATGACAGTGTATTGGCAACTGCCGATAACATTATTAACAACGAGTTTGCGCGGATTACGTATACCGAAGCAGTAGAGCTGTTAGAGAAATGCGATCGCACCTTTGAGTTTCCGGTGGAGTGGGGCATTGACCTCCAGTCGGAACACGAACGCTATCTGGCCGAAGAACTTTTCCAAAAACCCGTGATTGTGTCCGACTATCCTGCTGCTATCAAAGCTTTCTACATGCGGCTCAATGACGACCAAAAAACAGTAGCTGCCATGGATGTCCTGGCTCCTAAGGTCGGTGAAATTATTGGTGGTTCGCAGCGGGAAGAGCGCCTCGATGTCCTTGAACCCCGAATTGACGAAGCCGGATTACCTCGCGATGCTTACTGGTGGTACTTGGATTTACGCCGTTATGGCACGGTACCTCACGCTGGTTTTGGTCTTGGATTTGAACGTTTGATTCAGTTCATGACGGGTATGGGTAACATCCGCGATGCGATCCCCTTCCCTCGGACCCCTGAAAACATCGATTTCTAATGATCCCTGATAGGTACAGTAGGTTATTTCCCTTCGTAAAAGGGAAGTAACCTACTGCTAATTTTGGATTACTGATAGAGACGTACAGCCGTACGCCCCTGCCGATTTATGTCATACGTAGCCGCGACTCGTGGAAAGGGTCTTATCCTCAACCCGGTTTACCTACCGCCTAATTCAGATTCGCGACATGTCGCGGATCTCTACAGGAATTACCCGTTTTCTATCACGGGGGTTAGGCATTTAGATTTGGCATTAAAACCCTAAAATTCGGCTCGTTTGGTGAGTAGTTCGCCAATGGTCAGCCCTGGTTGCATCTGGCCTTCAAATACAGTGCCGACTTTCCCTTTATAAAACTGGGTCATCGCGACGTCATACCCGTCTTGCGGTAAGGGCACGTAGCCGACCTCAGGAACGACTGTGGCTGCGTTTTCCAGATAAAATTGCACAAAGGCTTGCAGTGTGGGATTTTCTTGGGCCGCTTGCGCATTGATGTAGATCAACAGCGGGCGAGAAAGCGGATTATATTCGCCTCGTTCGACTACATCCCGAGAAGGGAGAACTGGGCCTGCACCACTATCAATCGCTAATGCTCTCAAAGCATCCTGGTTTTCTTCGTAATAAGCGAAGCCGAAGTAGCCTAGCGCATTCGTTTCCTGGCTCACACCATCCACCAGCACGGCATCGTCTTCACTAGCAATGTAATCACTGCGACTTTCCGCCCCGTCTCCCAGCACGACTTCGGTGAAGTAGTCGTAGGTCCCAGAAGCGGTGCCAGGGCCGTAGAGCGCAACTGGTTCATCCGGCCAACTGCTCCGGATGTCCTGCCAGGTTGTGGTAGCGCGCTGAGCCTCGGCTGACCAGAGCGCCGCGAGTTCTGCTGTGGTGATATCTTCAGCCCAGTTGTTTGCGGGATTAACCACAACTGTCAATGCATCGAAGGCAACGGGTAGTTCAATGTAGCGGATGTCAGCGTCGCTGCAGGCGGCCATTTCAGCTTCGTTGATCGGACGCGAGGCATCGTTGATCAGCGTTTCGCCTGCACAAAATGCATCGAAGCCATCCCCCGTACCAGAAAAGGAGACTTCTACAGCAGCTTCGGGGTTCTCAGCCAAGAACACTTGAGCGATCGCATCGGTGATGGGATAAACCGTACTGGAACCATCAATCCTAATAACTTGGTCGGTTGTACCTGAGGAAGTTGAAGAAGCTGAACAGCTAACGGAAGTGACTCCAACAATCGCAAGAATACATAGGGTTCTATGAGGTATGGTATTCATCTTGGTTCTCTGGGTAGCGTGCTAAAAATGCCGATATGCCAGAGATCATCACAGGCTGGCTGAGTAAGTTCAGGGAAATGATCAAAAGAATTTATGTTTTTTACAGTTTTCAACTAAGAGATTTTACTGTTGATATTCAAAGGCATTTTTATACCTTCAACCCAAAAAACATCTTGGCCCTTGCAAGCGGTTTCCCTACTAAAGGTATAGACCTTTGCTCACCCAACTATGGTTGCTCAACCCGGCTCGATAACTGTGCTTTTACGCCTACACTCCAAAATGGCCTTGCACCCAATAACAAAGGTTTGATTGATCGGGCTTCAACTTGCCAAAGTCTTATGATGAGAGGCGATCAGTACCACGGTTAGGGGATCTAAACATATTCCCAACGATAAAGGCTCGTCCTGGATAAAGCTTAATTCGAAGACAATACTGATGAATATTATCTGTACGCATGGAAGCAGCGGCTTTGTCGGCTCAAGAGGACATTAGAGTGATGACTATTTACCCCTTAATCTAATCTTTACCAGAAGCGATTAATGTGTCACATTTAGGGTGAAAAATGTTCCCTGAATTAAAGTGGATGAAGGGTTGCATCATGCAACTGATGGACGTCTTTGTGTGATATACGTATCACTGAGTCGTCTATGAACTCTAGTGCATGATCGTTAGACTTTTCCCTAGCGATAGATGTCAGTAGGGGCTTCGACACTTTAGTAAAGTGCTATCTCCTCCTGGGGTTGTTCTCGACGCCTTGGGAACAGATGAAACGTTGAACTGCTTTAAGCAAACAGAGTGGAATTGGCTATGCTTCTTCAGAAACTTGCAGCACAAATTGATTTCCGTAAGGTTACCGCGATGGCACTGGTTCTTGGAATCGCCACTGCTTGCGGTACCAGTACAACGACGACTGAGGCTCCTGATAGTGGGACTGAAACTGCTGCCGATCCCTGTGCTGGTGCAGATCCCTGTGCTGGTGCGAAGATCTTTGACAGCACTGTGTCTTTGACAGGCGCAGGAGCATCTTTCCCCGCACCTATTTATCAGAATTGGTTCGTAGAGCTGAATAAGAAGGTTCCTGAGCTCCAAGTTAACTATCAGTCTGTGGGTAGTGGCGCGGGTGTTGAGCAGTTTACAGCTGAGACTGTAAACTTCGGCGCTAGCGACGTGGCCATGAAGGATGATGAGATTGCTGCTATCGAAGATGGTGCTATCTTGCTGCCTATGACTGCAGGTGCCATCGTGTTGGCTTACAACCTGCCTGGGGTTGACCAACTTAATCTGACTCGCGATGCTTACGTCAACATCCTGTTAGGTAACATCACTAGCTGGGATGATCCGGCGATCGCCGATGCTAACCCTGATGTTGAACTCCCCGCTCAGTCCATTACGGTGGTTCACCGTTCTGACGGTAGTGGTACTACGGGTGTATTCACCAAGCACCTGAGCTCTATCAGTCCTGATTGGGAAAGTGCTATCGGTGAAGGCAAGAGTGTTGAGTGGCCGACAACTGGTACCTTCGTAGGTGGTAAAGGAAACGAGGGTGTTACGGCCCAAATCCAGCAGACTGAAGGCGCAATTGGTTACGTTGAATTTGGCTACGCCGAGAACAACGGTCTGACCTCTGCGGCGCTAGAAAATGCTGCCGGTACCTTCGTGACGCCTAGCGGTGATTCTGCTTCATCCACCTTAGGTGCTGTTGAACTGCCCGAGAACCTGCGAGCTTTCATCACGGATCCTGAAGGTAGTGACTCCTACCCAGTTGTGACCTACACCTGGATGCTGGTATACGAAACCTACGAAGATCCGGAAATCGCTAAGGCGGTTGAAGTCATGGTTGAGTACGGTCTCAATGAGGGCCAAGCAGTGGCTCCTCAACTAGGCTACATTGCTCTTCCTGATAATGTTCGTGAGAAAGTTGCGGCAGCGGCTGATGGCCTGAGCCCCGACTATACAATCACGCTTCAGTAAATAGCGCGGACAAAAAGGGGGCCAAGGCCCCCTTTTGTGTGATAAAGATCTGATTGATAGCCATTGAGGAGAGAAAAGGCTGTGACCGCTTCAAATGCCCCCCAGACTAAGGGCCGCTCGGACGGGGAAAAGACCTTCGATAACTTTTTTGTGGGCCTCACTGTGGCTTTTGCCCTTGGGACGGGTCTATTGTTGCTAGCTATCGCGATCGTCATCTTGATTCAGTCCATGCCTGCTATTAGCGAGTTTGGTCTAGGTTTCCTGGCAAATAGTGCTTGGAACCCTGTCGAGGGGCGGGAAGAGTATGGGGCGCTCCCCATGATTTATGGGACGCTGGTAAGCTCTTTGATCGCTTTGTCGATTGCTGTGCCCTTAGGGTTGGGGACCGCTATCTTCCTCAGTGAGAACTTTATTCCGCTGCAAGTCCGGACTGTTTTGGTCTTCATGGTGGAATTGCTGGCCGCGATTCCTAGTGTGGTGTATGGATTGTGGGGAATTTTTGTGCTGATTCCGTTTTTGAAGGGAATTGGCGATTGGCTACATAGTGTTTTGGGGTGGATTCCTTTGTTTGGGACTGCTCCAGTAGGGCCTGGGATGCTTCCTGCAGGCGTGATCTTGGCCATCATGATTTTGCCGATTATTACGGCAATTTCGCGTGACTCACTCGCGTCTCTACCTCCGGATTTGCGGCAGGCTTCCCTCGGCATTGGGGCAACTCGTTGGGGCACTATTTTTCGAGTGCTGATTCCAGCTGCTATTTCTGGTATCGTCGGGGGTGTCATGTTAGCGCTGGGACGGGCGATGGGAGAAACGATGGCGGCGACGATGATCATCGGTAACTCTAATCAGCTCAATGTTTCGCTGCTAGCTCCTGGTAATACAATCGCTTCCTTGCTAGCGAATCAGTTTGCTGAAGCGAAGGGATTGCAGGTTTCAGCGCTGATGTACGCGGCGTTCGTTCTGATGGTGATGACCTTAGTCGTGAACATCTTGGCTGAGGTGATTGTGAATCAAATTCGTGCTAAGTACGACTAATGTGTGTTTTGTGTAGCTATTCTGGATTGCTGTAATCATGACAAGTTTTTCTGGAACGCCAGCGGACGCCTCAGATGTTAAGGGGCTTAGGAAAGATGCCTCTCGCCCCCGCGATCTCTTCAATATCGTGATGACGTTTTTGTCGGGACTTTGCATCGCCATCACCTTGGTTCCCCTGGTTTTAGTGCTGGCGTTTGTACTGTTACAAGGCTTTGGCAGAGTTAACTTCGCACTTTTGACTGAGCTGCCACCGCCGCCTGGACTGGAAGGTGGCGGCATTGCGAACGCGATTATGGGCACAATTGTTGTGGTTGCGATCGCAACTTTGATTGCGCTTCCGTTTGGCGTACTGACGGCGGTCTACTTGTCTGAATTTAGTGAGGGAAGTCAGTTAGCACGTTGGGTACGCTTTTTTACCAACGTTTTGAGTGGTGTGCCTTCGATCATTTCTGGTGTATTCATTTATGCCTTGTTAGTGAGGACAGGGGCAACCGGATATTCGGCGGTAGCAGGTGGCGTTGCTCTGGCGGTTTTGATGCTACCGACAATTATTCGAACGACCGATGAAGCGCTCCAAATTATTCCGAAGGAAATTCGTTGGGCCTCTATTGGCGTCGGTTCATCACGTTATCAGACCGTGCTGCAAATTGTGTTGCCAGCAGCTGTCCCTTCAATTTTGACCGGGGTGACTTTGGCGATCGCACGGGCAGCGGGTGAAACAGCTCCTTTAATCTTTACAGCGCTGTTTTCGCCGTTCTGGCCGAGCGGAGTTTTCAACCCGATTGCGAGTCTGTCGGTTCTGGTCTATAACTTCGCAATTGTTCCGTTTAAGCCACAGCAGGAATTAGCCTGGGCTGGCTCTTTGATTCTGGTGCTCCTAGTGCTGCTAACTAGCGTGACGGCTCGCCTTGCTACCAGACAGAAAACCTTCTAAAAGCGATTCTGACCCAGGGAGAATGAACTCATGGTAAACCAGACAGCAGTCCAGCCTATAACCGATACTGTTTTCCGAGCCGAGAACTGTGATATCTATTACGGTAGCTACAAAGCAGTTCGGTCGGTCTCGATGGATATTTTCCGCAACCAAATTACGGCTTTTATTGGTCCGTCTGGTTGTGGCAAGAGCACGCTACTGCGTTGCTTCAATCGGTTGAACGATTTAATTGAGTCTTTTCATCTTGAAGGCCGCATTACGTATCGGGGACAGAATCTTTACGATGCCGATATTGATCCGGTCGAGGTAAGACGTCGTATTGGGATGGTTTTTCAGCGTCCTAATCCCTTCCCCAAAACCATTTACGACAACATTGCCTATGGTCCCCGCGTCAATGGGTTTAAGGGGAGCAAAGAGGAAATGGATGAAATTGTTGAGAGGTCTTTGAAGCGGGCCGTTTTGTGGGATGAAGTGAAGGACAAGCTCGGTGAGAGCGGTTTCTCTTTATCCGGTGGTCAGCAGCAGCGTCTCTGTATTGCCCGAGCGGTTGCTGTAGAACCCGAAGTTGTGCTGATGGATGAACCTTGTTCAGCCCTCGACCCCATCTCGACGCTCAAGATTGAAGAGTTAATGATGGAGCTGCGGGAAAAATACACCATCATCATCGTGACTCACAATATGCAACAAGCGACTCGGGTTGCAGATAAAACAGCTTTCTTCAATGCTGAACCTACAGAGTCTGGCGGTAAGATTGGCTATCTCGTGGAATACGACGACACTAAGGCTATCTTCGGTAGTCCTAAGGAAGAGGCCACCCGCGATTATGTATCGGGTCGTTTCGGTTAGAGGCTATTGATTCGACTGATAGACTTTCAGAACAAGCGAACTGTTTTTTAGAGAGGTTCTAGTATGGGCTTTTTATGCTCATACTGAACCTCTTTAGTTTTCTCGAACTTCCTGCTGATTTTGGGATTACGGAGGTTGCGATCGCTGAGGCCCCCTCAAGTAGTAGCACCAAAGTACACACATGGAGATATCAATCAATAACTTTGTTTGACCGTTTAGCAATGCCATGAGGTCAGATCAAGTGCGGTGCCGATTTTGCTAGGGATGCTGATTTCGTCAGTTCCGCCACGATTTTGGAAATCTTGTAAGGTTTCTGGGTTCATCCCTGAACAGATTTCTACCCATGAATTATCACCACAGACCGCCCCTCTGGTGTGATGACCGCTTCTGTTGTCGTCCGCTCAGCAATGGGTGGCAGTCCCGATCGCTGGTCAAAAATCACCAGCCAACCCCTCTCCTGTCCCAATCCAGCTAGATAACGATCCAGTTGTCTCAGACCGACCGTAGCCGGATCCGGTCGCCCATCACGCCACACTTTTAACTCCATTCCCAAGGTGACCGCTCCGTAGCGCAAACACAGATCCATGCGATCGGAGCCAATAGCATACTCCCGCTCCAGAGTTCCTTCACCATTTACCACCCGATGCAAAAACGCCATCAACACCAAGTGGGGTGCAATCTCATGGTACGGCGCACTCTTGAGTAACGGTTGACCATGCTGTCGCCAAAACCCCAGAAATGCTTGCAATAGCTGCTCTGGGTCTATTTCCCCAGTTGATGTCAGCCAATTAGGCTGAATCATTGGCAAGCTATCCTGGGGACCACTCGCCAACACTCTTGGTAACACTTCTCGATAGATTGGATTTGCTGGCGTTAATCCCCCTGCATGACTACGAACCACTAAGCCTAAGTCCAATAGAAACTGGCGATCATCGTTGGGGATGTCCCCCAACTCTTGACCGACCAGCATAGGGGCCATTACAGCACGGACACGGTCCTCGCGTAAAATGCTGGCCAGACTATCCAGATGGGTATCTTGGCGCTGAATCAGAATTTCTTTAGCCTGATTGACATGGTTAATGTTAATGACCTGCTGTGGATTGGGCACCAGTACCTCTACCATTTGCCGAGCTAACGCATTTACCAACCAGGGCTGACCTTGCGTCAGATCAAAGGCTCGCTGCATCGCTTCCGGACTAAAGACCTGTCCCGTCTCAGTCGTATGTTGACCATATAGCTCAGCCACATCCGCCTGAGTAAAGTTGCCCAAGGTTAGAGACTCAATCTTGATGTTGAATGGACTGGCCGTATTCAAACGCTCACTGCCACCGGAGGCAAATTTATAATCGCGTATATCTCGGACACCAATCAGGGCCAGCGCCTGAGGAAAGCTTTGAGGACGGTCAGGATAGCCGGAGCGTAGTTGTCGAAGAACCGAAATCAACGTTGCGTCTTGTAAGATGTCAATCTCATCAATCAGAATCACTAGGGGACGGGGTGAGGCCTTGGCCCAAGCCCTTAATGCGGCTTGCAGACGTTGACCTGGGGCAGCATCGGGCCACGGTGGCGGCCATAACTCAGTGGGTAAATGGTTTTCAGCTCGATCGCGCCAGCTACCTAGCATAGCGGCTTCGGCTGCACCTGGATCGTGTGGAAAAGGGGCTCCGACCTCTGCTGAAACCATGAGGGCGGTATAGTTGCCACTAGCAGTGAGCTGTTGGGCCAAAGCTAACATAGCGGTGGTTTTGCCGACCTGTCGGGGAGCATGGACGACAAAGTAACCCTGCTGTTCAATGAGCCGAGTTAGGTTGGGCAGTCGCCCCAGGGGCGGCAACATGTAGTGGATATCTGCTTTACAGGGACCAGCAGTGTTAAACCATTTAGGCATTGGCAGAGGGGGACGACTGCCCTCCATCATAGGGCGATTGGCAAAGAGGATTTAAAGCAACCGGCTGCAGTTCGCTAGAGCTGTTAGTTTTTTACCTGTGCTAAGAGCCGGGGGGAACCCAATCAGCCCTTTATTGTGTAATGCCACAAAAAGAAACCACCCTGGAATGGCTCCAGGGTGGTTTCAAACTATTCACCTAATCAACCAGAACCGTTAGCCAAAGCGGCTTGAGGTAGAGGCAATTAGGAAAGCAGCATAGGTCAGGATAAAGCCCACAGTGAAGTGAGTCAAACCAACCAAGCGAGCCTGAACGATGGATAGAGCAACGGGCTTGTCCTTCCAGCGAACCAGGTTAGCTAGAGGTGTACGCTCGTGCGCCCAAACGATGGTCTCGATCAGCTCTTGCCAGTAACCCCGCCAAGAGATCAGGAACATGAAACCAGTTGCCCAGACCAAGTGTGCAAACAAGAACATCCAAGCCCAAACAGACAGGTTGTTCATGCCGTAGGGGTTGTAGCCGTTAATCAGCTGAGCCGAGTTGAGCCACAGATAATCTCTGAACCAACCCATTAGGTGAGTGGAGGACTCATTGAACTGAGCCACATTACCAGACCAAACGCTCAGATGCTTCCAGTGCCAGTAGAAAGTCAACCAGGCAACCGTGTTCAACATCCAGAACATGGCTAGGTAGAACGCATCCCATGCCGAGATGTCGCAAGTACCGCCACGACCAGGACCATCACAAGGGAAGCTATAGCCGAAGTCCTTCTTGTCGGGCATCAGCTTAGAACCACGTGCATCCAGCGCACCCTTCACAAGAATCAGAGTGGTGGTGTGCAGACCCAGGGCGATCGCATGGTGAACCAAGAAGTCGCCAGGGCCAATGGTCAAGAACAAGGAGTTAGTACCACTGTTAATGGCATCCATCCAACCCGGCAACCAAACATTGCCGCCATTAGGCCATGCTGTTGTTGCAATACTGTCGGGATTGGACAACAGGGTATCGAAGCCGTAGAGCATCTTACCAGAAGCTGCCTGGACCCACTGAGCAAACACAGGCTCAACCAGGATTTGCTTCTCGGGAGTACCAAAGGCCATGACAACGTCGTTATGGACGTATAGACCCAATGTATGGAAACCCAAGAATAGGGAAACCCAGCTCAAGTGAGAGATGATTGCTTCCTTATGCTCCAGAACGCGATCAAGAACGTTGTTCTTATTCGCAGCCGGATCGTAATCGCGAATCAAGAAGATGGCACCGTGTGCAAACGCACCCACCATGATGAAACCAGCAATGTACTGGTGGTGAGTGTAGAGTGCAGCTTGAGTGGTGTAATCCTTCGCGATGAACGCATAGGAAGGTAAGGCGTACATATGCTGAGCTACCAGTGAGGTAACCACACCCACACTTGCCAGGGCCAAAGCCAACTGGAAGTGCAAGGAGTTGTTCAGCGTTTCGTACATGCCCTTGTGGCCTTCACCCAAATCACCGGGAGTTCCTGCTGGCGTTGTATGCGCGTTCAGGATTTCCTTGATGCTGTGACCGATACCAAAATTGGTGCGGTACATATGGCCAGCCACGATGAAGATCACCGCGATCGCCAAATGGTGGTGAGCAATGTCAGTCAGCCACAAAGCCTCAGTCTGAGGATGGAAGCCACCTAGGAAAGTGAGGATGGCAGAACCCGATCCTTGAGCTGTACCAAAGATATGGCCAGGGGTATCTGGGTTCTGAGCGTAAACGCCCCAATTGCCCGTAAAGAAAGGCATCAGACCAGCAGGGTGAGGCGGCGTGGACAAGAAGTTGTCCCAACCGACATGCTGCCCCCGAGCCTCAGGGATGGCTACGTGCACCAAGTGACCAGTCCAAGCCAAGGAGCTCACACCAAACAAACCAGCCAAGTGGTGGTTGAGGCGTGATTCAGCATTCTTGAACCAAGAAAGGCTAGGACGGAACTTGGGCTGGAGGTGTAGCCAACCAGCAAACAAGAGGACCGCAGACAAAACTAGCAGGAACACTGCACCGGAATAGAGATCGGTGTTGGTGCGCATGCCAATGGTGTACCACCAGTGATAAACACCGGAATAAGCGATGTTAACTGGATTGGTCGCGCCAGCCTGAGTGAATGCATCCACCGCAGGTTGACCAAAGTGAGGATCCCAAATCGCATGCGCGATGGGACGGATGTTCAGCGGATCCTTGATCCACTGCTCAAAGTTACCTTGCCAAGCAACGTGGAAGAGGTTGCCAGAGGTCCACAGGAAGATGATTGCCAGGTGGCCAAAGTGAGAGGCGAAGATCTTCTGGTAAAGATTCTCCTCTGTCATGCCGTCATGGCTTTCAAAATCATGGGCCGTAGCAATCCCGTACCAAATCCGACGAGTTGTCGGATCTTGGGCTAGCGCTTGGCTAAATTTCGGGAATTTAGTCGCCATAGATTCTCTTTAAGTCCTCCCTGCTATCCCAGTGTCAGTATTCGAGCATGGAAGAAGGCCCAGGTAGTCGCAATGCCCCCGAGGAGGTAGTGAGCGACCCCTACCCAACGTCCCTGAGTGATGCTCAAGGCGCGAGGTTGAATGGCAGGAGCAACTTTCAGCTTGTTGTGAGCCCAAACAATAGACTCGATCAATTCTTGCCAGTAGCCACGGCCACTAAACAAGAACATCAGGCTGAAGGCCCAGATAAAGTGAGCTCCCAAGAACATCAAACCATAGGCCGACAATGCCGAGCCATAGGAGTTGATAACCTGGCTAGCTTGTGCCCACAGGAAGTCCCGGAGCCAGCCATTAATCGTGATGGCGCTGTTGGCAAAGTTACCGTAGGTAATGTTTGAAACTACCCCACTGTCAGAAACCGTGCCCCAGACATCCGACTGCATCTTCCAACTGAAGTGGAAAATCACGATGGACAAGGAATTGTACATCCAGAACAATCCGAGGAAGACGTGGTCGCCACTGGATACCTGACAAGTACCACCCCGACCAGGGCCGTCACAAGGGAAGTTGAAACCTAGCTGACCCTTATCCGGAATCAAACGAGAGTTCCGGGCATACAGCACACCCTTCAGAAGAATCAACGCTGTCACGTGAATTGTGAAAGCGTGGATGTGGTGAACCATAAAGTCTGCCGTGCCCAGCGTGATCGGCATCATCGCAACCTTGCCACCAACAGCAACTACATCGCCACCAAAGGCTGGGCTAACACTGGCCAGTGCGTTTGGTGCCGTTGAGCCCGCTGCTGCGGTATGCAAACCTTGTACCCATTGGGCAAAGATTGGCTGGAGCTGAATTGCGGAGTCGGAGAACATGTCCTGAGGACGACCCAACGCCCGCATCGTGTCGTTGTGAATGTACAACCCGAAGCTATGGAAGCCCAAGAAAATACATACCCAGTTCAAGTGGGAGATGATGGCATCGCGAGAGCGAATCATCCGATCCAGAGCGTTGTCGAAGTTAACCTCTGGGTCATAATCCCGCACCATGAAGATGCCTGCGTGTGCTGCAGCACCTACGATACAGAAGCCACCAATCCAAATATGGTGAGTAAACAGACACAATTGCGTCGGATAATCAGTCGCAATGTAAGGGTATGGCGGCATCGCGTACATATGATGCGCCACGATAATGGTCAAAGAACCCAAAATTGCCAAGTTGACAGCGAGCTGTGCATGCCAGGAAGTGGTCAGGTTCTCATATAGACCATCGTGTCCCTTACCGCCAAACAGAAGCGGATCCCCTTTGTGGCCTTCGAGGATTTCCTTCATGCTGTGGCCAATGCCCCAGTTAGTGCGGTACATATGTCCCGCAATAATAAAGAGCACAGCTAAAGCCAGGTGGTGATGAGCCGTATCGGACAACCAAAGTCCGCCAGTTACCGGATTCAATCCACCTTTAAAGGTAAGGAAATCAGAGTAAGCGCCCCAGTTAAGGGTAAAGAAGGGAGTTAAGCCTTGCGCAAAGCTGGGATACAACTCAGCCATGAAACCCTTATCGAACAAGAATTCATGGGGGAGTGGAATATCCTGCGGAGCTACACCAGCGTCAAGCAATGCGTTGATCGGCATTGAGACGTGAATCTGGTGACCAGCCCAGCCCAGGCAACCTAGGCCCAGCAAACCTGCCAAGTGGTGGTTCATCATGGATTCCACATTTTGGAACCACTCAAGCTTGGGAGCTTTTTTGTGGTAGTGGAACCAGCCTGCAAATAACATCAGGCCAGCCATGACAAGACCGCCTATGGCGGTGCAGTAGAGCTGATAGCTATTGGTGATCCCAGAAGCTCGCCAGAGCTGGAAAAATCCAGATGTAATCTGAATGCCCTGGAAGCCACCACCCACCTCACCATTCAGAATCTCTTGACCAACAATAGGCCAAACAACCTGAGCACTGGGCTTGATGGCAGTGGGATCAGCCATCCAAGCTTCGTAATTAGAAAAACGAGCGCCATGGAAGTACATGCCGCTCAGCCAAATGAAAACAACGGCCAGGTGGCCAAAGTGCGCACTAAAGATCTTGCGCGAGATATCTTCTAAGTCACTAGTATGACTATCAAAATCGTGAGCGTTGGCATGGAGGTTCCAAATCCAGGTGGTGGTTTTGGGCCCTCGAGCGAGTGTCCGATCAAAGTGACCTGGCTTTGCCCACTTCTCAAACGAAGTAGGTGTTGGGTCTACATCAACCGTGACCTTCACTTCTGCCGCCCGCTCGCGCGGGGTAGTTGTCATGGAGACTCTCCTCTCTCTAGACAAACGAGCAATTGTTGCAAGTTGATACTGTACGCCGATCGCTTATATAAGGTCATCCGACGGCTTCTTATAAACCTTAGATTACTTAGGATGCGGACTACAGTTGCTCCTGAGCATTATAGACGGGTATATTTCAGCGTCTGAAGTCGTGTTAACAATATTTCAAGCTCTGGAAACAACTATCCCGCCTATCTTTCAGCCATTACAGATAGGCAGAAAATCGATCCAAAAACCATGCTCTTAATAATTCTCAATCTTTCCCGCAAACAATCCTTATTTGGCGTCCAATTCTGACAGTATTTGCGAAGAAAAGTTAACTTAAGTTTGGAAAGTTTGCTTTGACTTGTGAATTTGATGATTCCTTCTCAGGAATTGTGTCGATAACCCGAAATGTTCCTAATTGCCAGGATTGAAAACCTTAATCTACTGAGAGTCCGCTAGAACAGATCGCGACATTTAAAAAGAGGCTTTGTCCTTGGCCCATGGTGAGAGAGAATCTGAAACGGAAACACTGTTACAGGAGTCTGGCAGGAATGGTTTCAAGGTGGCGGCGGACGATCGCGGTGCTGTTGGTAGTCCTCGCGTTGGGCTTAACGAGTTGTGGGGGCGATCGCAGCACCCCCGCAATTCTCCTAGAAGACGAGAACACATCAACGACAAATCCCCTAATTGGATCCCTCGCTGAAGTTTCGCCACCGGAGCGAATCCAGCAGCTGAAGCCCTATTTAGACGTTTACGAACCCCAAGTTCGCATTATTTCCCCCCGCGATAGTGCTCTGCTTAAAGACACCACCGTTGCTGTTGAGCTGCAAGTTCGTGATTTCCCTATATATAAGGATGTCGATCTGGATTTCGGCCCCCATCTGCACCTGTTCCTCGATGACCAACCTCATCAGGCCATCTATGACATAGAGGAACCCATTGTCTTTACGGATCTAGCACCGGGGACACATACCCTGCGCGTTGTGGCCGCCAGACCTTGGGATGAAAGCTTTAAGAGCGATGGAGCCTATGACCAGATAACTTTCAGTGTGTTCACCGCTTCCCCTCAAAATGATCCGGACGAGAGTCAGCCTTTACTGACATATGCTCAGCCCCAGGGCAGCTATGGCGCTGAGCCTATCATGTTGGACTTCTATCTCAAGAATGCTCCCCTACACCTGGTGGCCGAAAGTGATGAGGCGATCGCCGACTGGCGTATCCGTTGCACCGTTAATGGTGAATCTTTCTTGTTTGATCGCTGGCAGCCGATTTATCTCAAAGGCTTTCAACCAGGAAAAAACTGGGTAAAGCTAGAGATTGTTGATGAAAATGGTGATTTGATCGACAACGCTTTTAATACCGGTGTCCGCGTTATTGAATATACACCGGGTGGAAAGGATGGTTTGTCTCAACTGGTGCGCGGCGAGATTCCCCTCTCACGCGCCATGGGATTGGTCGATCCGAACTATGTTCCACCCACACCTGTTACTGAGGAAGAACCTGCAGAACCGGAACCTAAAACGCCTGTATTAGAACCTGCATTGACAGAAGAAGTTACCCCTGAAGAAGAAACCGCACCCGCAATTGTCCCCTCGATCGATAAATCTGAAGCTTCCCCAGAGGTCACTGAAACGATACCCGCCAGCGAGCCCTTGGAGTTAGAAACTGGCAGAGCAACTGAATTGCCTGAAGCAGAGGAATTGCCGCCTGAACCCTCTTTTGATGTACCCGCAACCTCCGAATCGCCTCAGAATGCAGAGAGTAATCTGTCTGAAGAAGATATATCGGAAGAAGATATAGGAGCGAGCGAGGCAGTAGAGGATCCGCGTGTTGATGTAGAAGATTCTGCCTCGATTACGGATCTTGAGTCGGAGTCGTCAGTAACGGAAGTTTTGCCGGAAACTACTGCATTAGAAGCGGGCATCGACACTCAGAGCGAAGCTGTAGAGGATACTTCGTTGAATACCTCGCTGGAAGTAGAGTCATCAGCAACGGAGGCTCTTCAGGAAACGCCTGCCTCGGAGGAGGACGCGATCGCACCGGCAGAACCGGAAGCAAATCCTTCCGCTATACCGGAAGGGCAGGCTCCTACAGCGGCATCAGACAATCCCGAAGATATCTCAGAGTTACCTGAAATCACTGAATCTGCAGAGAACAAGAACGAATTGGAATTTAACGAACTAGAGTTTGATGAGCTGGAATTTGATGACGCAGCGTCTCCTACGTCAACCGAATTTGACAAATCAGAACTTGAAGCCGATGTAGCTCCACCCCCCAATACTGCAGCGCCGCCCAAAAACAGCGCGGAATTTGACTTTATTTGAGGCATCTTGCTGATCATATAGGCACCTCTCTGTCCCAGAAAATGGCATCGACAGGACATCTTGCATGCCCTGTCGATGTTTGTGTAACAAGATGCGTGGTCTTAACGCTATAAGCCGTTGCTATCAGGAACAACGATACCTGGCAGAGCATTCAGCTCAGTATCACTGAGCGGTTCACCACCAAAGACGTCCACAGTGCGGGCCAAAGCTCCAGTGAAACCGGCATTGTAGTCAAGTGCCACCTCATTGGTGATGTAGTTATTGCGACGATCTTCATAGGCAAAGTCGTTAGGTTGATCCGGTCCACCCACCAGTGCTCCATAGAGAATGTGCTCGTTGGGGTCAGGGCTATTCAGGTTATTGCCAGACCCTCGATGGTGGGGCTGCTGTGGGGAATTCTCACCAAAGCCAACAACGTAACTCGCATTGCGGGGGTTATCGCCCAACAGATAATCAACCGTTGTTTCAGACAGATCGCTATATTTGCCGCCTGGGTCATTTACGGTATCGGCATATACGCCTGCCGCAAAGGCCGTGTTAGCTGCATAACGATTCGTTCCCCACTGGCTGATCCAGCGCAAACCACCATCTGTAATTTGGACGCCATTCTTGCCTTCCACCCAAGAATCCAACCAGCCTTCAACATCTTGCTGATAGCGCTGTTTACCCGTCTCTTGGGCCAAAAGGACGGCTGCGCCATTCGTCTTACTATCCCAATCAATTGTCCAACCTTGATTGGTGCCACCAAGCTGATTTTGGTAAATTGACTCGGCTTTCTGCAAGTAGGAATCTTTGCCGGTTGCTTTGTAGAGCCACGTAGCACCCCAAGCTAGCTCATCCTCATAGCCACTCCAGGAGTTATAGAATGTCTGAGCATTAGGAATCGCATCGGAATATTTGCCCCGATAGGTATCGGCAAAGTCATATAACTGTTCAGCATTTTTCAGCAGCTCGTCAGCATAGGCTTTGTCCGTAGGGCGGAAAATAATCGAGGCCGATGCCAAGGCGGCAGCAGCCTCTGCCGCTAGCTCGGTACCCGGGTTCTGGCGATCAATTTTGAACGAAGGACGTGCCATGGTCATCGCTTCCGGGGATCCCCAGTAGCTATGATCCACGAAACCATCACCGACTTGACCCCAAAATTCCTTCGTGCCATTGGCATCCGTGACATGAGCTTTGAGGAGATAGTCCGTTCCCCATTTGATGGCGTCTAGCGCTTCATCAAGCTGGCCAATTTGGCTATAAGCATCGCGATATTCTTCGACACCCCAGCTCAACATTGTCATCGAGGACGCCATTGGGAAGCCAAACTTCACATGGTCACCGGCATCGTAATACCCCCCACTCAAATCGCGGCCAACATCAGCACCATCGTTAAGCGCGGAGTCACCTCGCCATTCAATACGGTTATCGTCGGGCAAGGGACCAGAGCGCTGCGCTTCGTAAAACAAGAACGATTTCTGCAGAGCTTCACCATAGTTAAATTGCCCTGTGGAGGGGTTGGGGTCCGGATCGGGCGTGGGGTCCGGATTGGGTGTGGGGTCCGGATTGGGTGTGGGGTCCGGATTGGGTGTGGGGTCCGGATTGGGTGTAGGGTCCGGATCGGGCGTGGGGTCCGGATCGGGTGTGGGGTCCGGATCCGGATCGGGTGTGGGGTTGCCCTCAACAGGAATAAGTTCTAGGTAGTTTATGTTAAAGCGATCGCTCAGCATGTCTAGACGTAGCTGATGACTACCTTCGCTGAGTGTTAACTGTTCGCCTGTAATGGTTGTCCAGTTCTGCCAATTACCTGTGCCATCAAATGAGAGCGTGGTGTCTTGCCCATTGATAGTTGCCTTCATGGAGAAGGGCCCGTTCTGTTGCGACGCGACTCGCGCAGCCAGCGCATAGTTCCCACTGGCTGCAACATCGACCTCGTAGGTTAGCCATTCACCTGCAGCAATCCAACCGACGTTGTAGCCACCCCCCTTGTCTGATGTGGCTTGAAGATCGACGGCATCCTGGCGGTAGGCTTTGCCGAGATTTTTCTGGGTTGTGTCGTAGTAGCCAGTGTAATCTTCGGCTTCGATCCGAATGGAATCGTTGGGTGAGGGTAATGGATCAATCGGGGCTGGCGGTGTATCAGGCTCAGGCGTCGGTGGTGGAGCAGGGGCAGGAGAAGGAGAAGCCGTTTCAGCTACACCGTCCAGAGACAGGTTCGTTAGTTCGATGGGTGATCCGGCTGCCTTACTGCCGTTGAAGCCAATAGTAATACTGTTGCCGGGAGCGATGGTGTCATTCCAATTGGGACTTCCCACGACATAAGTATCGGCTCCAGCACTCAGAATTTCTCCGTTCCATAGATTGGTGATTTCAAAAGGTGCTTCAAATGTCAACTGCGACCACGTTATCGGTTCATTGCTGACATTGGTGATAACTAGGTTGGCGGTAAATCCAACTTCCCAGTCATTCACAACGATCAAATCAGTTGTGTACATGGCTCTCCATTCAACGCTGTAAAACTAAGCAAGCTATCAACACCCAAGCAGCGCAAAGCAGGGCGATCGACAATCGCAAGCGTCATTAACGGCTGCAAATTTCTGAGTGTGGGTGCCCTTGAATCGCTGTCTAGCTCCTCAGCCAAACAACTGTGCTAAAGAAGGTTTGCGGTTGTGAGATGCCTATGAATTCGAGTGTGTATGTATGCACCATTGACTCGCTAATTAAATGTTCAAGTGAGTTGCTTACCCCAAGGCGATTGGCCTCGAACTTCAATTGGAAAAGTCGTCTGGATCATTGTTTATAGCAGTTTGCCTTTGGCTAAAGCACACCTTAGACCTCAAACCCTTAGCCCTTGCCTTAATCAAGATGTACTGAATTCAACTGAATAAAGCTATCGATAGGCAATCATAGACACATGCTCAAGGGCTGGCTCAATTTAGCGAATTGCGTGTGCGTCATCTTCTCCTGACGCCGTTTACCTTTTCCAGTAGCTTCAGGAAAATCAGGACATTTGTGAAGGTTCCTTGAATGCTATTGCAAAAATGGCGGGTATGGGGTGCAAGAGTGGGAGGGTAGAGGAGTCATTTGGGGTGTCTCACAGAAGGCCTTGGCCCTAATACATCGCTTGTGTAGGGAAAAGAGTAGAGGCGATAAGCGAGCAGGGGAAGATTAGAACTATACCTTGACCATATCCGGATCCCCGGTTTTTGCTGTAGGAAAAACGCTAGTTCCAAATTGGATGTGGTTTAGATTGCTTGGGAGAATCTGAAATGGCAGATCCGATACTGTTGGCTCAGGCGCGGCGGGGTGAAGTGGGCGCGATCGCTGCACTTTTAGGAAAATCCCTGCAGCCTCAAGGAATCTGGGCTAGAGCTGAGTCTCAAGAGGGCACCATTCGCATCATTCTGGAATCGACCCAGCCGCCTCATCCAGATTTAATGGAGCAAAGGGTTCGGGCTGGTCTAGAACGCCTACAACCTCAAGGGATTACGGAATTAATTTTGTGTGGATGGGCCTTGGGTGACCTGCAACCGGCATGGGAACGGCGGATAGTCTTAGCGTCTGATCAGCCATTGATTCAATCTAGCGAGAGGGTTAGTCAACTGCCACCGCAACCACAACCGCAACTGCAACCACAACCGCAACCGCAATCTGAGCCACACCAACCCCCCGCTAATCGGTACCCAAAACCCTCGCAAGTTCAGGCGATGAATCCTGGAGGTGTCAGGCGATCGCCCCAACGCCGTTCAGCCAAACAACCATTCGTCCTGAAATGGTCCGATTTCGACCCTGTGATGTTTGTAATTATTGGGTTGGTTGCTGTCTACGGCTTCTTTGGCTCAATGAATCCTAGCTACGATGGCCCTTTCATCTGGCTGCATTATCCTGACCTGGCAATTCATGAAACAGGACATCTGCTGTTTATGCCATTTGGGCGCTTTCTCATGCTGCTGGGAGGATCGTTAACTCAAATTGCCTTTCCCGCTGTCTTTGCCTCCTACTTTTTTATCAGTCGACAATACTTTTCCAGTGCCTTAACCCTGTTTTGGACTGGGCAGAACTTCATGGATGTTGGGGTATATATGCGCGATGCCCCTGTGCGACTTCTGCCCCTTACCGTCGATAGCGTCGATGCCCATGATTGGTGGCAACTATTCCGCATGATGAGATGTCTACAACATGCAGAACTCATTGCTAACTTGACCCACACTTTAGGCGTTTTGGTTTATCTTGCGTCAGTTGCAGCAGGTATCTATTTTGCCTACAAGGGCAACAGGTTCAGTGGCGAAAACTCGCTCCTGAGGTAAGAGGTAAGAGGGTAGAGGGTGGAGAGTGGAGGGTAGAGGGTGGTAGAGAGCAAGCAGATCGCCATAACCGCAGTGTAAAGACGCGACAGGCTGCGTCTCGTATAAGCAAGACCTGTCGCGTCTGGTACAAGATAGGAGACCGAAGCCTCCTAGATGTTGACGCCTGCTCCCCTACCCAAACAGGACTTCTCGACTTCAACGAGTACCTCAGATCTTAATCACTTACGAAGAGCGCCTACGTACCTGTCTGCCTAATCCCCCAATTCCCAGAGCTAAAAGACCTAACCCAGCAGCGGGTTCGGGAACAGATTCCAGATCCTCTAGAGAAGAGAAAAGTTCAGCAGCGCTAAACGAAAGGTTATCGAAGCTGGGGTCCAAGGAACCCAGAGCATTTGGCGGTAGTCCGGCAACGGGCAAGGTTTGCCCTTGGGTTTCTCCTGGAGCGGTTTCGGTATCAATATCAATGTGTAGTGGTATCTCTGGGGAAAAGTCAGGCTCACTCAAATTGATGGCGGCAACCATATCCCACAACGGGTTGGGGTTGACGTCACCGCCCACAACAACCAGCGAGAAATCCAAAAATTCAGCTGCCAAGATACTCTCTGTTGTTCCAGTATCCAACCAGGCTTGGTAATCCTCGCGGGTAAATTCAATCTGATTGGTGGCATCCAAAGGTGTCATCTGGATGTTGAGACCAGCATCAAACACTTCTTGGGCCGCAACAGGATCTAGCCATACATTGAATTCGGCCACTTCATTCGTGGAATAGGGCGGTTCAGGTACGACGGCTAAATTACCAGGAACAAATACAGCACCGCCCATGGTTTGTACGACTGAGATGTTGTCCACAATGGTGGGGTCGATGCGGAGGGCCTCGGCAATGTTGGTAAAGGAGCCCGTGGATAGGATGGCAACTGGTTCGGGTGATGCCTTAACGGTTTCGACAATGAGTTCTGCTGCAGGCAGAAACTCGATATCGGGTACTTCCTCTGGCAAGTTAACGAAGGGAGAATAAAATACATCGGCATCATTGCGAATGAAGCCAGGAAATGCGTTGCTACCTTCGAGAGGAACGGCACTGCCAATGCCTGTCGGGATATCCGTGGCATCTAGCAACCCCAACATCTGCTTTAACCCTGTTTGAAAGTCCTCACTTTCTGGACGCGCCACCCCATGGGACATGGTGATTGCCTGCACGTCGAATTTAGGGTTTGCCAACATGTATGCCAGTGCTGCTAGGCCATCCTGACTGCCATCGTCATCCACAATCAAGGGCGTTGCCGCAAAAGAGGCTGCGATCGCACTCTGTGGTAAGGAGATCGCGACAGCACTCAGTAAAGCAGTTGAGGAAAGCGTTAGAACCAAAGTACGCATAGCGAATTTTTCCACGTGTAGGAACAGTGACGGATTCCGGGGCGTATTCTAACGGCAGCTTCCTGAACAATACGGTGCTTAATGTAACGGTGTCAGGTTTAACTGGCGCGGGGCGCTCTTCAAGAAAACTCTTAAATTTAGTTGCGGGAAATTTACCTGATCTGACGTGTCTGAAGAGTTGTTGCCGAGGTCAGGGGACTGCTCTATGAGACTTATTTACTCTTAATGTTTTTTGGGGGTAGCATCCTCATGGAAACGACACTGTCGATTATCTGGGTGGTCCATGTTTAGACCTCGACTCCGATCTAAAAAGCCTCACGCCAGTCATAACGTCCAGCCCACTTATAGCTCCACCTTTGCCAGACCACTGCTGCAGATTCTGGAATATAACCAGTCCCCCGATGATTTGCGGCAAAAACCCCGACAGCTCGCACTTCAGGGCCAAACCGACGTTTACATTTCACGCGCCGAACTAGATCTGAAGAAGGCGATACAGTCGCTGGCTTTCGTCACGCATGGACGCATTAATTCGTTCTCTACACTGACAGCGTTGTCTCTGCCTGGCACAACTACGGCCTTGTTTTGGGCCATTCATGCTCTACTGCAGCATCAATATCAAAAGCCTGATCTCGAAAATCCAATTCACCGTCGTAATCACGATGCGCGTCTATTGTTTCAGCAGTTAGCCAAGCTTGACTTAGATCACTGGTATATGAATTCAGTGGATATGGTATCCCCTGAAGCTATCCCAGCAGGAATTCAGTTCCCTGCTGGAACGCCTATTGCTGGACAGATGTACCGACAACATCCTTGTCAGCCCAAAAGCCACTTTTACTATCCAGTAACAAGTTACTTTTCACTCCTGTTTGCGGATCGAGAACAGGCTCTTTTAGATCTGCTCCAAGAACTAGGAGCCGTTAAAGTTGTAATTACGGCTCCGGTTAATCAAGACTCTTCCGCAAGTCCAAGTACGAGTCAGCCGAAAGTATTGGCATACCCAAAACAAGCCCGGTATATAAAGAAACCCATAGATCCTCAAAAGCATCCTTGGTTGGCCTATGAACCCACGTGGCAATCGATGGTGCATGAGCGCCTTAATATGAGCATTGCAGCTACTCAATTTAATTTCGATCTAGATGTCATGGGCTTGCTGAGAGATCAAATTCAGACTATTGTCCAGCTGATGCCGGAACTCGATTCCATGATGCTTCCGGCCAACTATGAAGACGTGCTCTTGGCTCAGGTCCTCCAGACACGCCGAGTTGAGGTTGAATTTGGCCACTAGAATGCAGCTACAAATCGCCATGATTGCGATCGTCGTGCATGAATTCATCCACCCAATCTTTGAAATTGCTGAGTAAATCCTAAGTAGAAAATGAGTTTCTGGTTTTTCTACAGTTCTTGGAAAAGAGACCTTCACGCTGAGATCTAACATTAATGACCAACACAGGATAAATTAATCTCTGCATCAGTCCTGGATAAGTCTTCAGAACAAAACAGTTGTTATTCTGCTTTCTAGAAAAGGCAGTTGTAGTGAAAGCTGTCGAATTCTTCTGGGGAAATTTAATTCCTCAACACTAAAAGGGGTGCTGAACCATTTCTCATATGAGGTGATTTACTCATGACTATGAATGGTAAGCCCGATTTATTACTCCATAATCGTTATCGAATTATCTGTCCTCTGGAATCAGGACAAGGGGAATTTGGTACAGCATTTATTGCTCAGGATGAATATGCCGATTTGTTTTCCCATCATAGGTGCATCATCAGGCAGTTTGAACTGGATATCAATAACCCTCAGATGCATGAATTCTTCCTGGAGAAATTTAAAGAAAAAGTCAATACACTTGCTCAGCTAGCACACCCACAAATTCCTAAACTCTATGGTTCTTTTGAAGAAGCCGGTTATTTTTACCTGGTGCAGGAATTTATTGATGGGCAATCTTTAGGACAGATAATTAGACAGACAGGGCCTTTACCTCCATTACAAGTTGAGAAAATTGTATTGAGTCTACTCTCTGTTCTCGAGTACCTCCATCGCAACAAAGTCATTCATCAAAATATAAAGCCCGACAACATTATTTTGCGCTCGTTAAGTAATGAGCCAGTCTTGATTAACTCGGGTGCCATCAAGCAGTTCTTTGAAACACCGATGAATCGCTCTGAATCAGTGTCCGGCGCAAATTTGATGGGGCCGCTTGGGTTTATGCCCCCTGAACAAAGTATCGGTCGCGTCACTTACTCTAGTGATCTGTACAGTCTGGGCATTACCGCGATTTATCTGCTGACGGGTAAACTTCCTGAAGCAACTGATACAGATCCTCAAACTAATCAACTTTCCTGGCAAGAACACATACCTGGCTTAAGTTTCCATCTGGCGTCTGTTATCAGCAGGGCAATCCAATTTAACCCTAATAATCGTTGCAATACGGCCAATGACATGCTGCGAACTTTGCAGTTCAAGCCTGCTGGGGCATCATTCACCACGATGAGCGACTCCTCTAATTCCGACTCAGCGTTTGCCGAGCCAACTCCCATATCGCCGACTGTCGCACCAACCCCTGTTGCTCAGCTACCCACGACTGTATTGGCTCAATCGGCATCTTCAAAATATGGCAGGCGATCGCTAGGCGCTATCACGATCGGTGCTGTCGTACTTTTATTGAGCAGTGCTGGGATTGCTTACGTTGGTATGCAGCGGGATACCTCACAGTCTGGGAGGTATGAGCAAGCTTTAGAACAGGCTGAACAGACTGTTGATCCCAATCCCACGCCCACATCTACACCACTTCCAATCGCTCCTGTGCGCTCCTTCAGTGAGGTCCAAGCCTTGCAATCACAGGGGAAAGACCAGGAAGCTGTGGCGGCAGCGTTAGCAGTTTCACCCACATCAAGTGATGCGATGCAAGCACAGCAGTTGGTGGCCGATTTGACTCACGTTCCTTTGAATGCCGTTTTAGACGAGGTGTTACCGCCACAGAATGTGGAGGCCCGTCAAATCAAGTTTCTGAAAGGGACTATTGAGAATCCTGAAAAGCCTGTTGTCACTAAATTGGGGGAAAGCCGTATCGATGCTAATAAAGTAACTTGGCAAAGTTACCAGAAGCCTGAAGGTCCCCTGCAAGGAGGACAGCATTTTGTCGAAAACTGGGGTGATCCCTGGCTAGAGACGTATGATATTGTGCCTGGAAAATTCCGCTTAGGGATTATTTATGGCTGCCGAATTAATGCGGTTTTACAAACTGAGGCTTACTTTCATCCAGAAGTTGATATTGGTTTTATCAAAGCTAAGCTGAATCGCATGCTTGAAGGGGATACGTCATCGGCAACTGAGCAGAAGTTGGCACAAGTCAAAGCAGGCGAAGTTAGCGAATATACGTTTACGACTCGTGACTATTTAGGTCTGATTCAACGGACTGATGAGGGCGAAATTCTGATTGCAGTTCGTGAAATTTAGTGGCTCTAAGTACTTTGCTGATATACCCATATCGCCGAAGTGTGAGCCTATTTTCTTCGAGGGCGATTGGCCAAAACTACGGTTTTCAAGATGAACTTGGTTTCGTTGCGATCGGTTGCTGTGCAGGATGCGATCGCCCCATTTGGTGGCATAGGGCTGGTCACCTCTGAACTCAGAAACGTCATACCATTGCGGCTAAAACATAGGTCAGAACATTGCAGGTAGAAATTCCTAGTACTCGACGGCATAAGTTTTCGGACTGATTCGATAGTGGAAGGATCGTTGGGTGGAAGGTCAAAAGGATAGTGGCGGTATTTCTGCCGCAGGGTACTAGTGAAGTTTAGATTCTTCAAGATATTAACGGTGAAGTTATACCGCGTCTAATGCAGCTAATTTGAGTTGGTTGCTTTTTCGTCAGCGGAAACCACCCAAATATGATGCGGTGCACGCTTCTAACCCAAGCTGACATTTCGTCAGCCTAGAGCTGCTTAAATGGCTGCTGGACCCAGTGGAGGGTGACGTTTCGTCAGACTTTAGGCGTTTTCATTTACAGATATACGTTTCAGGGCTTAGTTTTATGACGAAGCGTTGATAGGATTGCCTATGTATACAACTTAGTTTGATGATGCTGAAAATGGATCTCACTGACCGACGTATTATTAGCCTTCTACGGCAAAATAGTCGGCTTAGCCAAGAGCAAATTGCACGAGCTGTGAGTCTTTCTAGACCAGCTATTCATGAACGACTCAAGCGGTTAGAGTCAAGTCGCGTTATTCGTGGATATACAGCATTAATCGATTGGAGTGCGCTTGAATTATCTTTAACTGTTTTCATTTGGATCGGCATTGATTTGACTCCCTGTGCAGAAGTATTTGCAGCGATCAAAGTGCTGAGTAACGATGAAGCATTTGTTGAAGAATGTCATCGTGTGACGGGGGAATGGTGCTTACTTTTAAAGGTTCATGCGTCTTCAACAAAATCTCTCCAAGATTTTCTGGACCATCTTCGTGCCATTCCTGGTGTCAAAATTTTTCCATTCCTCGCTTATCGCTTTTGTTAGATTATCGGTATCTAACTTGCATAGTTGTCCAAGTTGTTCTGCCATTTCATTTCCTCCTTTGTTTAAGATGGCAAC
>JBCBTQ010000060.1:0-27325 GCA_039818605.1 Cyanobacteria bacterium J06639_14
CGTCCTTGCCGATGGATTGGCCTGGGGATAAACAACCACTCCATAGCCATCGTGGGTCGGTACGACTCGCAAGGACTCCGTTGGCTGAAACCGGTCCAATTGCTCCAGTTCAACCGTATAGGTAGGCGTAGCCGTGCTCTGTAAAGGCCATGGATTGTCTGCTAAAACGAAGCTGTCAAATGCGGATGCTTCTAAATCTCCCAACAGCAGGGTTGTGCCCAGCGGAAAGTAAACAGGAATACTGGTCACTTCCGGTTTTGCTAAGGCCGAGGCTTTAGGCAGTTCTGCGTCGCTTGCCAGCGATGCCTCGTCAGCGCGGGCGGATGACACTCTCAAAGCATCGATAGCGATCGCCCAAACCATCATCCAGCCAATTGTTGCAATGAGTATTTTCATGACCCCTGCTCCTCTCCAAATGCAGGTGTGACACCGAAATTCATGCGCGCTAGACCACCCGGCTCCAAACGGACCAACCGCGACTGGCTGTTATCGGACAAGCGGTAAAGGTTGGGCGCGAGGGTGTAGCCCGGAAGGCTGGATAAATCTAACGTGCCAACCCGGTTCCCAGACAACACATTGGCAACCGAGAACAAACCATCAGGATCGGTCAGGATGCGATTGCCATCATCTAAAAACACCACCGCGTTCGGCAGACCTGGTTCGCCCGGCTGCTGCTCCCCATCAAAGTTTTTATCGACAAAAACGCGACCGATTAGAGTCCCACAATCGGCCAATATGCCAGGACGAATGGCCAACTGAGCCGAAGCGGTGCTGCTTGCACCCGGAGCCGACGCTTGGGCTACGTTACGCCCTGACCCACGAATCGCATCGGGCGTGACCAATGCCGCGTAGACCACTGAGAGGGTATCCCCTGGCCCCAAAACCGCCGTACCAAATTCCAAGGTAAAACTGCGGTCATCAACAGTGAAATTCGTGGGCTCAAAAGGGTCAGTGACAATTGAATCTTCGATCAACTGCAACCCCAGCGGCAGCTCATCTGCCACGGTAATAGGAGTTGCCTCGCGGTCATCCGAAGGGTTCGTAATCAGGAGCCGATAAACGACAACATCACCGGGTTCTGCAGCCCCCCGGTCAGCGGCTTTCGTAATGGTTAAATCGCTGACACCAGGAGCCTGAACGACGGTTTCATTCGAAGTTGTCTCGCCTCGATTGCCTTCAGGATCAACAAAACCCGCCCCCGCCTGATTGGGAATGCTTTGGGCATAAACGGGATTTGAGCTAAGCAGTGAAATAGAATTTTCTCCCCAAACAATTACCTGCACTGCCAAAAATGCACTGACAGTGAATAGGAGAAATTTCCGTTTGCGGAGTCGCCTTAGGGGGCTAAGGCATTGGCAGATGAAAGATAGCCCAAAAGCTATCCAGATCAGTAGCAGCATCCTTGTCTGGTGAAAATCACTCTTTCCCTCGCACCACCTAGTACCAAAAAGTGCATGCACTTCTTAGACTGGTTGGCCTTAGTTTTCATGCACACCCTGACAGACCTTAAACTCTGAGTGACCCATGTCACTTAGAGACTCACCTTAAAACAGCTTACAGGTATTGCGATTACTGAGCGATGTCCGTAGACATACTTTTTACCATGTAAACTTTCCCTGGCCTCACGAAAAGCAACTAACGTTATGACAGAACAACCTGCTCGACCTGGAAACCGAACAGAAAACCTCAGCTAGCCGCTTTAAAAATCCTCTAAACTCGCTTGAAATACACAATAGTTCAGAGTTTAATAACCCTCCTTATAGGGGGAAATTGGGCTTGCTATTTGAGCAAACAACATTTTCCCTGGCGGGCATCTGAACCAGGAAAGTATTTCTTAAATGGCTCCTTCATCGGGGCTTATTATAGTAGAAAATCTCTTCATGGGAAGATCATTGTGCAAATGATTTTACAGCCTGATTGAGTTGAGTGCAGAATGTCTCGATTGCGGCTAAGCCATTATTAGGTGTGTCTCCGGCCAACCGCTTGACAAAAGCACTGCCAACCACAACCCCATCGGCTCCCCACGCCCGTAGTTGAGCAGCTTGTTCTGGCTGCGAAACCCCAAACCCAACGGCAACAGGCTTATCGGTAATCGCTTTGAGTTCTGTTAATAGCTCTTGGACACGGTCTTGAATTTCGCTACGTATCCCTGTCACACCCGTTACGCTAACCAAATAAATAAATCCTTGAGACTGTTCAGCGATCGCTTGAATCCGCTCTTTGGGACTTGTGGGGGCCACTAGTAACGTCACTTCCACCCCGTATGTCTGAGCGATATCCGTGAGACTGCCAACTTCCTCAAGGGGTAAATCAGGCACAACCAGTCCTTTCACCCCAGCCGCCGCAATGTCTTGGAAAAATGTTTCAATGCCGCGATTCAGGATTGGGTTGTAGTAAGTAAAGAGAATAATAGGTGTCGTCAAATCAGGCGCGACCGATTGCACGAGTTGTAAAACATCATCCAGAGTGGTGCCCTGTTGTAAAGCCCGTGTCGCTGCCGCTTGGATCACCGGGCCATCGGCCAACGGGTCAGAGTAAGGTACCCCCAACTCAATCAAATCAGCCCCATGCTGATCTAAACGACGCAGAGCCTGCGCGGTTGTCTCCAAGTCAGGATCACCCGCCGTTACAAACGGTATCAGTGCACAGCTTTGGCGATCGCGAAGCAATTGAAACTGCTCAGACACTGACTTCATAGCCCTATTCCCCAGAAAAACGCGCCCACACGTGGTGGCCATTACAGCAATCTAGGGCAAGATGGAGCGATCGTCTACGGTCAGTATCACCCTTCCACCCCTCTACCCTCTTCCGCCATCTTCTCAGCCGCCACCTCCGCTTCTAGCTGAGCCAATTCTTCGGGCGTCATTTCTTCCAAACGCTTTTGCAGAACAGCATCTTCATAATCTTTAAGTTGCTGATTGTAAGTCATTTGCTTCGTCATCACTCGGGTTAGATAGGTCAATATCCAGCCCAGGATCCCTCCGACAAAAAGGACCTGACTCCATATCCCCGCGGACAAGCCATCCAGTCCAGCCAGGCGGAAGCCCACATAAAGCCCCCCTCCCACCAAAAAAATCCCTAGACCAATGCCAAGCACATCAATTCTGCGCATCGTTTCATTCACCCACAGTTGGCTTCTCAGGACAGGTTAAATGATTTCAGGTAAAACTGTATCCAGTAACTTCAATGCCTCTGAGACTGCCGATCTTTGAGGCTCCGTTGCCAGAAACTCTAAAATACTAAAGCCGACAATACTGAAATGTTTTCTTAAGTGGAGCAACAGCATGGCAAGTTTTTCTATCTGAATTCCGTTCGGGGTAGGGCAGGTAACATAAGGAAATTCTTTTGGTTCAATCACATCGAGATCAAGATGAATATATAGCTTCTTAAAGTTACCGGTTGCTAATGCTGTAAGCAGCTGTTTAAACCTCCCACGATTGATCGCTTCAGCGGTAACAACAGACAAGTGCTGTTGTCGCATAAAGGCCCTTTCCGGCACATCAAACTCTCTGGCTCCAATCAGAAAAACTTGCTCTGGCAGGAGTGTCGAAAAAGCTTGACTCACAATACCTGGGTCACCTTCGCCCAACAAAGTCCGTAGTGGCATCCCATGAAAGTGCGAACTAGGGGATGACTTGGGTGTGTTCAAATCACCATGGGCGTCTAACCAGAGCAGTGCCAACTCTTCTGAGTATTGCCGGTTGAGGAAAGAAACGGGTGCAATTTCAACACCACAATCGCCGCCAATGGTCAGAATCTTTGAGGGATTTTGAGCTTCGATAATTTGAACCGCATGGGAAAGTTGCGACGTGATCTGGCTGTATCCCAGGATATGCTGATCGGTTGTCAGTGCGTATGTTGAAGCAACCGGAATTTGAGTCAGGGCAATTCTTTTGTATAAGGATGCATAGAGTAGTTTGGCCCCTGTATGCAGCGCCAACCTTCCTGCCCCTTGCCATTGTGGGAAAAAGAGGTTCAACACATCGCTTGAAAACTCTGCCATGGATGGCTCGATAAAGTTTAAAAATGAAGGCAGGCAGAGGTTACTGACTGTACCCCCTGCCTGCCTATATACGGGCCGAAATTGAAATTACTCAGCCGTTGCCAACTCAGTGCTACCACGGCGGCGACGATTCGTCAGCGTATTGAACAGCATCTGACCGATCGCCTTGACGAGATTACCCTCTAACTCTTGGAACATCTTCATGTTGAGGCCAAAAGCATCATTGGCTTCTTCAACGATCTGCTCAACGCTTGCTTCATCCAGATCGATGTCATCTAAAGATTGACGATAGGTCGTCTTGAAAGCCTTCTCGTCATTGATGGTATCGAATTCGTAGAAAGCAGTGCCTTGGCCATCCACCAAATTCATCGCCCGCTGGGCAATCCCTTTGAGCACCTGTCCTCCCGACAAATCGCCCAAATAGCGAGTATAAGAATGGCTTACGAGCAACTCGGGCTGGTTAGCCGAGATTTCGCGAATGCGATCAACATAAGCCTGACCCGCTGTCGAGGGGCTCACTTCATCGCGCCAGTTGGCCCCGTAGTAATAGGCCAGATCTGTCTCTAAGGTCTGCTGGCGATGCAACTCCGGAAAATAGACCTTGGATACAACAGGATGGTCTTTATGACGCTCCAGTTCCTCTTCCATAGCAGAGTAGACAAAGTAAAAGTTAGCTACCAGCTTGCGGTAAGAGTTTTTTTCTACAACGCCACGCAGAAAACACCGGACAAAGCCAACATTCTCAGCCATGGTGTGAGCTTTTTGGGTGCCTTCTCGAAGCCTAGTTGCTAAATTGCTGCTCATGCTAAACGTCCTAAATGTATATTCCCACCCGCTTTACTAGTCGGGCTGCGGAAAGATTTAATACCAACGTATTGTTACAGTAGAGGGTTTTGATGAGGGTTTCTATTACATTTTTTTACGTTGGGAAGACCCTTTTTCGGTCTGATCTTTCACGTCATGCCGAGTTCAAAACTTACTGCTGACGGCAAAAAGTCTAATCACGAAGCGATGAAACCCTGAGAGAGTTCGGTTGATGCAGCCACGAAATCCAGTGCGAAGTCCCCTTAATAGGGCCTTGATCTAAAGATAAACCAAAGACTCAGACTTGGGGGCGGTGATAGGAGACCGCTTTTCTAAGCTAACCGCTAGTCGTCGTCAGACGGAGTATCAGATGGACCTGCCGATCCTTCGAATAAAGCATCGAGCTGTTCACGAGCATCCTCTAGCGAAATCGAGCGCATAACCAACAGCGGTTCATCCACTACGCGCCCCGTATCGTCTAGCATTTCAGGGTGAGGTGTGTTTCGATTGGCCCGATCAGGAACATTGCCTCCCGCCGGACGACGAGCATCAATGCCTAACACCACTAGGTTCCGAATCAGGTTGCCAATGGCAAGCACTGCCAAAATAGTAAAAGCAACAATGTAAAGTGCGTGTAGCATAATCCTCAAAACCCGATTCTCTCTGCACTGGTAAACCGTTTGCGAGAAAAATCAACCCGCAGCGACCAGTGACTTGGTCAACAGTCCTATAAACATAGTATCCAAAGCGACCTAGCACCTGTCGTACTGGCACTTAGGAAAGCAAGAATACTGACAATATACAGCCCCACTGTGTCAGTAAAGGTGCCTTGCTCTACAGTGTCTCGTTGCTTTGGCGGATTTGACGAGCCGTTTGCCAGCATTGTAAAACCAGCTGATGCCAGCTCATGACCATCGATGTTTCGACGCCAGCCTGCCCATCTGTAGTCAACAGAAGTGTTCTGGCTGTAGACACCTCTTGTTGCGCATGCTCAATTTGCTCGACCAATTCGTGACGCTGAGAAGCTGCCAAACAGCCAGCTTGGGAAGATGTCAGTAGAGTCTTGTACTCTTGGAACCAGTTTTGAAAGTCATTCAGTAAAGGTTCGAGTAGTACTTGCACTAGTGGCTTGTCTGGAGGGTTAGGAGACTCAAATGAATCCATGACAATTGTTCAAAATACTTTGCATTTGCCGCCCCTTTAGCTTAACAATCTTTCATGTAAAAGGCTGCGATTCTCATTCTTTGAGTGATTGCCACCCGGCGGTCCAAAGTTGACGATTTTTGAGGCCTTTGGCGTTGATCCAAAAGCGTGCTTCAGGGTCACAGGCTGCTACCAGTTCGGCAAACACTAAAGACCCTTGATTTTTGCGATTTACGACTTGAAAGTGACGCCAGCCCAGCGTTTTCTGTTGGGCTGTCCATTTTGACCCCACCAGGTGCGGAAATTTTTGCTTCTTTGCCATCGCGCGATCGCCTTACCTCAGGCGCTTTTCTAGAGTTCGGATATTAGCAGCCCGACTCACTAGTACCACTGCCCCTTCCTGCTTCTGAACGTAGATATCGCCGGTAAACAATCGACTGAAGGAGGAGCGCTGATACACGGCGATGTCATCGATGGTTTCAGCTAGGGTGTAGCCCATATCGGCTAGGGCTGCTTCCATCTGGCGAGTAAATGCTTTCGGTTTGGTGACGGCAATTTCCAGTGTTTTTGTGCGGTTATAAAACACGCCCAACAATCCACTTAAGGAGCCAACTAATAACGCCAATTCTCCGGTAATGACTGTGCCGAAGCCCACTCCCAGTGTTTTCGCGGTAAACAGAACCGTGACGAGGGCAGCCCCCGAAAAATAATAGACAAAAGTAAATACAGCACCCGGGCCACGGGGCATCTCAGATGTTTCCGAAGATTGATTAGAGGTTTCAGGCATGAATAGTCGTCAATTCGTAAATCAGACATTATTATCGTCGGGGTTGGGGATGGATGAAAAATGATTGAAGTTGAAAACCTTCACAAGGTTTATGGTTCTACCGTAGCCCTCAAAGATATTTCCTTTGCCGTAGAGCCTGGGGAGATCTTGGGCTTTCTCGGTCCTAATGGAGCGGGTAAAACAACCACCATGCGAATCTTAACGGGGTATCTTCCGGCCACCAGGGGAACTGCGAGAGTTGCCGATTATGATGTCCATACTGATTCGATGGCAGTCCGTCAGCGGATTGGATATTTGCCCGAACAACCCCCCTTGTATCTGGATATGACCGTCGAGTCGTTTCTGCATTTTGTGGGACGCATCAAGGGCGTGGCCGCAGGCGATCGCCGCCAGCGTGTTGATCACGCGATGCAGCGGTGTGGCTTAGCGGATAAGCAAGCGGTACTCATCCGCAAACTCTCGAAGGGATATCGTCAGCGTGTCGGCATTGCTCAGGCGATCATTCACGATCCGCCGGTCATTGTTTTGGATGAGCCGACCTCAGGACTTGACCCCCGGCAAAACAGCGAAGTCAGGGAGTTGATTCGCAGTTTGGCCGGTGATCACACCATCATCCTATCAACGCATATTTTGCCTGAGGTGGATGCTACCTGTAATCGAGTGGCCATTATTAACAAGGGGCAACTCATTGCTGCGGGCACCCTCGACACCCTCATGCATCAACTTACAGGTTCCCTGAGCTATGAAGTCGAAGTTCGCGGAGCCCCGGCTGATATTCAACAAACCTTGACCCATATTCAAGCCATCAGTGCAGTTGATCCAATGCCGTCACAAAATCAGCGGGATTCTCGTTATCGCTTCCAAATTACCCCTGAACCCGATCAAGACCCCGGCGAAGCGATCGCGACTGCTATCGTCCAAGCTGGGTTCGGCCTTTGCGAACTGCGCCGCCATCAGGCCAGTTTGGAAGACGTTTTCCTCAACCTGACAACCGAAGAGGCAGCGGTTGAAACCGCCTCAGTAGAAGTGATGGATGTTGAGGATGATGAGCTGGAAATGGCGGCAGAGGAGGATGAAGTTTGGTGATTGAAAAAACTATGACCATACGTACTGTCATTGGCAACGTTCTAGCAATCTATCGGCGCGAACTCCAGAGTTACTTTGCCTCTCCTTTGGCTTACATCATTGCTGGGGTGTTTTGGCTGTTGGGAGGCTTTTTTCTGGTCGTGTTTTTGTTTAGTCCAGAGGGGATTATTGCTCAGGTGGCTCAGCGTGATCAGGCTCAGCAGTTAGGTGTCGCAACGCCCCCTATCGATGTCGCTTACGAGTTTCTCCAGGGCTATTTAGGTGTCCTGGGGTCGCTATCGATGTTTGTGCTTCCGATTCTGTCCATGGGGTTATATGCCGAAGAGCGCAAACAAGGCACATTGGAACTGCTAGCGACATCCCCGGTGACCAATTGGGTCGTGGCGTTAGGTAAACTGCTAGCGGTGGTGACGTTTTACGTAGCCATGATTCTGCCATTGATGCTGTGTGAGGCGATCGCGCTGGCAGCTTCGGAACCGGCTGTTTCCCCAACGCTTCTAATGGTTGGAAATTTAGGATTAACTTTGCTAGCCGCTAGTGTGCTCTCCCTCGGGATGTTTCTGTCTTCGCTCACGAGCAGTACAGTGGTGGCAGCTATCATGACGTTCGCCCTTGTGATCTTTTTATGGATTGTGGACGCGCTCGCACGATCCGTTCCCGGCTGGTTAGGAGATTCGCTGAGCCACTTATCGATGCTGCAGCATTTCACCGACTTTACCCAAGGCATCCTCGATACCAGCGGCATCATTCTATTTTTGTCCTATAGTCTTCTAGGACTTTTTCTCACGGCTCAATCGATTGAAGCTTTGCGCTTCCAGCAGAATTAGGACCAATCGTTTGGGCGTTTGCTGACTTGGCATTTGCTGACTGTGCACTACCGCGATAGCAAAATGAGATCATGAAAGAGCTTCCGTTTTTAGGCAAGTGGTTAAAATTTCTGGCCTGGCCTGGTTTGGCACTCATCACTGCCGGTCTGGTTGCAGGCGGTTTGTCTGGTTGGCCTCCTTTGGCGATTGGGTTGGTGATTTTTGGGGTTGGGCTCCTGCTACTGGGGCTGAGTTTTAGTGGCAAAACGGCTGGGGCCTTTTGGCAGCAGCGCTCAACTCAGGTAGGGACCAATGCGATTGTCTCGATCCTGGCATTACTGGTGATTCTGGGGCTGATCAACTTCCTGGGTGTCAAGTACTCAGCCCGCCTGGATTTGACTGAAACGCAATTGTATACGCTAGCTCCCGCTACCAAGCAAATTACACAGTCACTAGACCAGCCTGTACGACTGATTATTTTTGACCCCATACAGAATCCTCAGGATGTGCAACTGCTAGAAAGCTATCGCCGCTTTAGCGATCAGTTCAGCTACGAATATATCGATCCAGTTGCCAACCCTACCGCAGCTCAGGCTTTTGAGGTTACCCAACCGGGTTCCGTTTTTTTGGAAGTTGGGGACGAGATACGCTTTTTGCAGACCATCGGTAATCCTGCCAATCCTCAGACTTTAGGCACGCCAGAAACCCTGTCAGAGCGTCAGTTGACCAATGCTTTAGAGCGCATTGTCAGCGATCGCACCCTCACCATCTATTTCGTCCAAGGTCATGAGGAATACGCCATTGAGGATGCCGCATCGGGGCTGTCACAAGCTATCGGGAGTTTGGAAGACAAGCGGTATGTCGTTAATCCCCTCAACTTGACGGAAACTCAGGCTGTTCCTGAAGATGCCAGCGTTGTTGTCGTGGCTGGCCCCGCGCAAGACTTTTTTGAGGCCGAAGTGGATGCGCTGGAAACATATCTGGATGCCGGTGGCGGCCTCTTACTAATGCTTGATCCGAGAGCTGATGCAGGGCTGAATCGGTTGCTGGATGAGTGGGGGATTTTGCTGGATGACAGTCTGGTGTTAGATACGTCTGGAGCTGGACAATTTGCCAATCTCGGTCCTGCAGCCATCATCGTGTCTAACTATGGCGATCATCCCATTACCCAAGAATTTGGCAGCGGGCGATCGTTCTTTCCCATTGCGCGCCCCATCGAAACCCGCGAATTGCCAGATATCACCAGTACTCCGCTGTTTATTACCGATGCCCAAAGCCGAGCTGAGTCCGTTTCCGATGATGGAAACCTATCCTTTGATCCGAATGCACCGCCTAACGGACCGTACATACTAGGAGCTGCCCTCAGTCGCCCTGTGGCTGCAGCTGATGCGGCAGCGAATGATACAGAGGCATTGGATGCTCCCTCCCAAGAAGCTCGGATGGTTGTTATTGGCAACTCTCGCTTCGCTGCTGATGGCGCGTTCGAGCAGCAATTGAACGGCGATATTTTCCTAAACGCCGTGAGTTGGCTGGGACAAGAAGGCGATGCGGCTCTATCGATTCGACCGAAGACCGTGACCGATCGCCGAATTTTGATGACGGCCCAGCAGGCTTGGGGATTGGGACTTTTCTCGTTGCTAATTCTGCCATTAACAGGATTAGCATTGGCGATTGTAATGGCTTTGCGAAGACGATAATGCTATGAAACTTCAACGCAGCACACTGGCTTTAGTTGCGACTGCTCTGCTTCTGGGGGGCGTCGTTCTTTTTACCGAGGCCCGCCAAGCCAATCGTTCCGCGACGGTTCAAGGCGAAGGCAAACCAATTTATGAGTTTGAAGAAGCCAACGTTGTGGGTTTGCATGTTGAGACACAAACTCAGGAAGTGACTTTCGAGCGCGATGATCTTGGGGCGTGGCAACTAACTAATCCCGAAAATTATCCGGCGGAAGAAGCCGCGATCGCCTTTTTGTTGAGCCGTCTCACCACGGATGGGTTGCTGAATACAACTACCATTGATGCTGCCAATCAAGCCGAGTTTGGTCTGGATGTGCCCTTTGCAACGGTGGAAATTACCCTGGAAGACGGCACGTTGCATACGCTAGTCCTGGGCGATGCCGACTTTAGCGGCCAGAATTCTTACGCTTTCGTTGATCCTGAGGCGATTCCTCTCGCTCAAGAAACGGGTGAGGTCGAGGTTTTCCTGGTCTCTCAAGATATCGTGAGTGGTGTGGATCGTCCCTTGGACGAATGGAAGGCCGTCGTCGAAATACCCGCACCCGATGCCGAACCGGAAGCCGCTGATGCCGAAGCAGATGACAATGACGCCGCTTCCGAAGCGGATGCTGAAGCGGCGACTGAAGACGTCGGCGAAGAGACTGCTGAAGAGGGTGAGGAGGATACAGACCCTCCGGCAACGACAGTCGATACTGAAGCAACTCCTGAAACCGATTCAGAGGCTCCGGCAACGGACCCTGAAGCTGACACAGACACCGAGGCACCTGAAGCCAATACCAATCCTTCTGAAGGAGACACTGCTGATTCAGAAACGGCAGAGCCGATAGAAGCTATTGCTCCTGAACCCGAAAATACTGATGCCCTGGAATAGCCATGACGCAGGCCCCTGAATCTTCTTCTGCTACGTTATTAATCTCTTGCCCTGACCAGCAAGGGCTAGTGGCAAAACTCGCTAATTTTATCTATGCCAACGGCGGCAATATTATCCATGCCGATCAACATCGAGACGAAGCCAGCGGGCTATTTTTGTCGCGCCTGGAGTGGAGCTTAGCTGGATTTAACTTGCCTAACGATTTGATTGGGCCAGCTTTTAACGCGATCGCGCAACCGCTACAAGCTAATTGGCAACTACACTTTTCCGCAACGGTGCCGCGCATTGCCATCTGGGTCAGTCGCCAAAACCACTGTTTGCTGGATCTGCTTTGGCGTCATCAAGCTAAGGAATTTGCGGCTGAAATTCCCCTCATCATCAGTAATCATCCCCACCTGCAAGCCATTGCAGACCAATTTAGTATCGACTTTCATCATGTTCCCATCACAACGGAAACGAAAGAACAACAGGAAAATCAGCAACTAGAGCTACTGCAACAATACGACATTGATCTGGTTGTTCTCGCTAAGTACATGCAAATTTTGAGGGGTGAATTTTTACGTCAGTTTCCCAACGTCATCAATATTCATCATTCCTTTTTGCCTGCTTTCATGGGAGCACAGCCTTACCAACGTGCTTACGAACGCGGGGTCAAAATTATTGGAGCTACCGCCCATTACGTCACTGAGGACTTAGACGCTGGTCCCATTATTGAACAGGATGTCGTCCGCATTAGTCATCGTGATGATGTTAAAGATTTGATTCGTAAAGGCAAAGACTTGGAACGGATTGTTCTTGCTCGTGGCGTACGGTTACATCTACAGAACCGTATCCTTGTGTATGGGAACCGTACGGTCGTTTTTGCCTGATTTTTGTGGTGATGGTTTAGGAAGGAATGTGGTTAGTTGGGGACTATTATTTTGCTGTCGATAATTAATCGTGAATGGTCCATTGGTTTTGTCGTTCCAAGTGCCACAAACGATTGATTATCAACTATGAACCAATCCCCATAATAACTTCTCCATTACGCCATTCCCCTTTTACACCTCTACTCCTCTTCCCAAGACTCTACTGCGAGTAGATCACTGATGGGATCCTGCATAGAGAAATCAAAGTCTTCAAGTTCCTTTTTCCAATGGCTCCAGTCATCACCAAATAGAAAAGCAATTTTCCAGATGCTCTCTGTCGGTTTTACAACCTTGCGCTTAACCAGCGATTGCACCTGACGCTGAAACTTCACCATTGGGTGAACAACCTTTTGGTTGGTCATGGTTTTACTCATATTCAAACTCGCCAAAAATCCTTTCAGGAGACAACAAAAACTGCAGCTTTTACTCAGGGAATGTCATCGGCAACATGGATATATACCCTTAAGAGAGGCGCTAGGAAAGTGAACAAGTTGGCCTTGGGTTACGATGCGTAAACACTTCGGCACATGAAGGCTCAACTTTACAAACGTGAAAACTCTCTTACACAGCCCCTGAAGCTATTGAAAAGCTGTTTTCTTGCAACAATTGCTCAAGATAGCACAAGAAGATGCAGTTGATGATAAAGCTTACACCCGGTTAACCGAACAAACCGCAACGAACCCCTGGATAAAGCCTTGAATTCTGAGGATGTTGGTTTCCGCCTGAGCTAACATAACACCTCAGCTTGCCGATGTCATTAGGGTGACGACAGACTTCCGATATGGATATTGTATAGATGTTAGCGATCGCTCGCTTCAGACTTATCGATGGCAGCTACGATATCAGTCTGGATAGGATCGATATCGATAATTGGGGGCGTTGATGAGTCATGGAATATCGAAATGGTTAATACTAATGACTAGTTGCTCATTACTGACCATCAACCAACAACAACCAACGCACAAAAAGAAGTAAATCATGGCTCACGCAGGCGACGACTCTGAAAAGATTCATTTGCCCCGAACTGACGAATCGGAACAGCTCAAGCGAATTCGCCATACCTTCTCGCACGTTATGGCAATGGCTGTCCAGAAGCTATTTCCCAAGGCACAGGTAACGATTGGCCCTTGGATTGATTATGGCTTTTATTACGACTTCGATAGTCCCGATGCATTTACCGAGAAGGACTTGAAGGCTATCAAGAAGCAGATGATCAAAATCATCAATCAGGGCTTGCCGGTGATTCGGGAAGAGGTCGATCGCGAAGAAGCCAAACGCCGCATTCAAGAGTTGGGTGAACCGTACAAGCTCGAAATTCTTGAAGGGTTGAAAGACCCCATTACGATTTATCATTTGGGCGATAAGTGGTGGGATTTGTGTGCCGGACCGCATGTGGCAACCACCAAAGACCTGCATCCCAAGGCGTTTGATCTAGAGAGTGTCGCTGGGGCCTATTGGCGCGGTGATTCAACGAAAGCTCAGCTGCAGCGAATTTATGGCACTGCTTGGGAAACACCCGAACAACTTGCAGAATATCAGCGTCGTCGTGAAGAAGCCCGCAAGCGTGATCATCGTAAGCTGGGCAAAGAACTGGGGCTGTTTATCTTTGCCGATGAAGTAGGACCTGGATTACCTTTATGGACCCCCAAAGGAACTGTCTTACGCTCGACGCTGGAGGATTTTCTGAAGCAGGAGCAACTCAAGCGGGGGTATCTGCCTGTCATTACGCCTCACATCGCCCGTATTGACTTGTTCAAAACGTCGGGGCATTGGCAAAAGTATAAAGAAGACATGTTTCCGATGATGGCTGAAGACGACGAAGACCGCTCCAACGAGTTGGGGTTTGTCATGAAGCCCATGAACTGTCCCTTTCATATTCAAATTTACAAAAGTGAGTTGCGGTCCTATCGCGAACTCCCAATTCGGCTGGCAGAGTTTGGTACGGTTTACCGGTATGAGCAGTCGGGTGAGCTTGGCGGCCTGACCCGGGTCCGTGGCTTTACCGTTGATGACGCGCACCTGTTTGTTACACCCAATCAGCTAGATGATGAATTCTTGAAAGTCGTGGATCTGATTCTGGCAGTGTTCAAGAGCCTGCAACTCAAGCAATTCAAGGCTCGTCTTAGTTTCCGTGACCCAGAATCTGATAAATATATCGGGTCTGATGAAGTTTGGGAAGCTTCTCAAAATGCTATCCGGCGAGCGGTGGAAACCCTGGGAATGGACTTTTTTGAAGGCATTGGTGAAGCTGCCTTCTATGGTCCCAAGCTTGACTTTATCTTTACCGACGCCCTCGATCGCGAGTGGCAGTTGGGGACAGTGCAAGTTGATTACAATCTACCGCAGCGCTTTGAGTTGGAATACGTCACTGAAGATGGCTCCCGTCAGCGTCCGGTCATGATTCACCGGGCACCTTTTGGCTCTCTGGAACGGCTGATCGGTATTTTGATCGAAGAGTACGCTGGGGACTTCCCCATTTGGCTAGCCCCCGAGCAGATTCGTCTGCTGCCGGTCACCAGTGAGCTGATTGGTTTTGCCCGACAGGTTGCAGAGCAGATGACGGCTAAAGGCATTCGAGCCGTGGTGGATACGAGTGGCGATCGCCTGGGCAAACTGATTCGCAATGGTGAAAAGGGTAAGATTCCGGTCATGGCTGTCGTCGGTGCTAAGGAGCAGGAAGCCAATGCCCTCAGCATTCGGACCCGGGCAGCCGGGGAACTCGGTGCGATTGCCGTCGATGAGGTGATTGGGCGGATGACAGCGGCGATCGCCTCGCACGGCAACTTCTAGCTAGCGTGTCTTAAAGATCCTTGGCTGCTGATGGCGAAGTTCAGCATTCTGAATCTTCCTCCCAAGAAGCCAAGGATCTTCGAGTTCTCGCCCACACAACGTCGTAGACCATTAAAATACGTAAACACACCTTCATATAGGACAGTTCACGACGCATGCAGGTTGCGATTGTTGGCGCAGGGCTGGCAGGGTTATCGACAGCGGTTGGCCTCGTCGATGCCGGTCACGAAGTTGAGATTTTTGAGGCTCGCCCCTTTGTCGGGGGCAAGGTCGGTAGCTGGATTGACAAGGACGGCAATCATCTAGAAATGGGATTGCACGTGTTCTTTGGCTGCTACTACAACCTGTTTGAATTAATGAAAAAGGTGGATGCCTTTCAGCATCTGCGCCTCAAGCAGCATACCCATACATTTGTGAATCGTGGTGGTATCACTGGGGAGCTGGATTTTCGCTTTATCACAGGCGCACCGTTTAACGGTCTGAAGGCATTTTTCACCACCTCGCAGCTTTCAGTTGCGGACAAGGCAATGAATGCGATCGCGCTAGGTACTAGCCCTATCGTTCGCGGTCTGGTGGACTTCGAGGGCGCGATGAAGATCATCCGTGAGCTGGACCGTATCAGCTTTGCCGACTGGTTTCGTCAACATGGTGGCTCTAACGGCAGCCTCAAACGGATGTGGAACCCGATCGCCTACGCTCTCGGGTTCATTGACACTGAAAACATCTCCGCCCGCTGCATGCTAACGATCTTTATGTTTTTTGCAGCGAAGAGCGAAGCCTCCGTTCTGCGAATGCTCGAAGGTTCTCCCAACGAATTTCTCCATAAGCCCATCGTTCACTATCTCGAAGCACGAGGTACCCGCATTCATCTGCGTCGCCGAGTCCGGAACGTGCTGTTTGAAGACAAAGGTCTGAGACCTCATGTCACCGGATTAGAAATTGCCGACGACGAGACCACCGAAACAGTCACTGCCGATGCCTACGTAGCCGCCTGCGACGTTCCTGGCATCCAACGCCTGCTCCCTGAAGCCTGGCGACGTTGGCCTGAATTTGACAACATTTACAAACTAGAAGCTGTGCCCGTGGCAACTGTGCAGCTGCGATTTGATGGCTGGGTAACCGAGCTGCAGCATCCTGAGACCAAAAAGCAAGTCCAAACCGCTGCGGGTATTGATAACTTGCTTTATACACCGGATGCCGATTTCTCCTGCTTTGCTGATATGGCTCTGACGAGCCCAACCGATTATTATCGGGAAGGCGAAGGCTCGCTCATGCAGCTGGTACTAACACCGGGTGATCCTTTTATTAGGGAGAGTAACGAGGCGATCGCGCATCATGTGCTGAAACAAGTCCACGATCTGTTTCCTTCCTCCCGCGAGCTGAACATGACCTGGTACAGTGTCGTCAAACTGGCTCAGTCCTTGTATCGAGAAGCGCCGGGCATGGATCCGTATCGTCCGCGTCAAGTGACCCCGGTTGATAATTTCTTTTTAGCCGGTAGTTACACGCAACAGGACTACATCGATAGTATGGAGGGGGCAACCCTTTCTGGAAAACAAGCTGCCCAGGCAATTTTGGAGCACATGAGATAAGGAATGGCTGACTGGCTAGAGCACAGTGTGTTTGTCGAAGTCGATGCGCCCATCGAATTTGTGTGGGATTTGTGGTCAGATTTGGAGCAAATGCCTCGCTGGATGAAGTGGATTGAAACTGTCAATATCCTTGAAGACAACCCCGAGCTATCCCGTTGGAAGCTAGCATCAGGCAATTTTGAGTTTACTTGGCTCTCCCGTATTACCAAATTGGTAGACCATCAGCTGATCCAGTGGGAAGCTGTTGACGGTTTGCCCAACCGGGGTGGGATTCGCTTCTACGATCACAAAGGTCGCAGCACGGTCAAGCTGACGGTGGCTTATTCAATTCCGAGCTTTTTGGGCAAGTTAATGGATAATCTGTTCTTAGGGCGCATTGTGGAATCAACCATTCAAGCTGACATGAATCGGTTTCGCGATTACGCGATCGCCGCACAGCAGCAAACACAACAGCAGCCATAGTCACTCTGCCGTGTCGTCGTTTGAGGATGCTTGTCGAACACTTGCAAAGACCCTAGAGGAGCATATTAGGGCCTTTGCACACTCTATTTCAGGGGTCGAGTCATTCCCAGCACGCCTCTGGTACGCCCAGGTTCTGATGAACCGCCTGCTACTGATTTACGATCTCCAAGCAGCCGGATTTTTGGGGCAGGGCGATCGCTGGTATCTCCACACGCAGCTAGGTCATAGTCAGCACCAACAGGCCAACCGCTTCTACCAAGACTTTTTCAAACCGCTCTGTCACCAAGGTTTAGGGCTCCCTGAAGGAGAGCGCCCCTTACCGTTGCAAGCGAAACTGGGTGCCATTCCTTACTTAGGCAGCCGCGTATTTCAAACGCATCCTCTCGAGCAGCAATATCCAGCGATCGCATTACCCGATGAACCCTTTGAATTTTTTCTGGGCTGGCTAGCAGAACAAAACTGGCAGCGGACTTTTCAGGCGGTGGATGAACCGGGTATCATCACGCGCCCCCTCCTTGCCGGAGCCTGGGAATACCTGATAACGGCAAAAACAGGCAAGGCCAAGGTGTCATCCTCCCTAGCACTGCAGGAAGTTTGTGCGCACACAATCGATGCCTACATCCTCCAATCACTGTCGTATCCTGCCGCTGCTATGGACGTCTTGATGGGGAACTTAGAGGACTCAACCTGTCACCAGCTAGTCGAAACCGTCTTGCCGACAATCACAATCTTAGATCTGGCCTGTGGGTCAGGACGACTGTTGCTCATGGCCGGTGAGCGATTGTGGCAACTGTACCAAGCCTGCTGGAACTATGCCCAGACATCCTCTCATCCCCTGCTGCAAACCTGGGTGCGATCGCTGCAAAACACAAAATCCACGACTGCCTGGACGCTAAAGCAACGTATCCTCACGCAAAATCTCTATGGTCTTGACCTCTCCCCTGAAGCGGTAGACATCACCCAACTGCAGTTGTGGCTGGCCTTACTATCAACAGCTACGGTCCCCGATGATATAGCGCCCTTACCAGATTTAGATTTTAGTATCACCACGGGGAATGCCCTGGTCGGCTTTATTCGCGTCGATGAAGCCGGTTTTGACAAAATCACCACCAAACGGCAGCGCCCCACCAGCCAGCATGAGACGGTCCTGCAAGGCAACCTCCTCCAGCCCCTAGCCGCTGCCAATTATCGCGATACTCTGGCTGAAAGGCAGATTCGCGTGGAACATTACCGCACCCAAACCAAGGTGATGGCGGAAGTGGACAACATCCCAGAATACGTCCAAACGGAATTCCTACGCGATCGCATTGATGCGGTTAATCAGGCCGCCCAACAAAAGCTCAATCGTCTTTTGCTGACGACCATGAGCCAGCAATTCGGTATTCAGGTCCGAGAACCCCAACCCTCAGGTCACCCCCATAAACGGTTACTGAACCTGGCCGACATTGAAGCCTTGCAGCCTTTCCATTGGGGATTCTTTTTCAACACCATTCTGGAGCAGCGGGGAGGCTTCGACATTATCCTGACTCACCTACCCGCAGGCACCCTGCGCCCCAATACCGATGAGTTTTACACCGAGTACGTTCATCTCTTTCAGCAACATGAGATTGCCCCCTCAGCCTGGCGACGTTCACGCAAAGCCATCCTACGCCAGTTTCCAACCTTCGCTAAACTCTGGTCCGCTTACGCAGGGCGCTTTTCTTATCTCCGCGACTACTTTCGTCGTAACCATGCCTATCAACTTCCCAGTACACCCACCGCCACGCGATCGCTCCCCCTTAAGACACTGTTTGACCAACGTTGCGCAGCCCTCCTGAGCCCAAATGGCGTACCGCCCTATCTCCACAACCCATAATTGCCTGGAGACGCGACATGTCGCGTCTTTACAGAAACCACCCGTTTTCCACAACAGGGTTTAGCCATTCAGATTTGCGATGAAACCTACTAACTGCCTTCCAAATTCCGACTTCCGACTTCCAACTTCTATCCTTTCAGTGTCCGCGCCAAAAACGCCGTGGTTTTCTCCCATGCATCGATCGCCGCTTCTGGGTTATAGCGAGTGCCAGAGGGATTGGCAAACGCATGATCGGCATCCTCATAAATGTGAATTTCGGACATTTTGCCCAGCTCATTGAGAGCGGTTTCAAAAGCTTCTACATCGGCAACAGGAATCCCTTGATCTTGTCCGCCAAAGAAACCCGCAATAGGCATTGTCAATGGTGCTAGAACGGCTGGATCAGTCTGCAGGCGTCCGTAGTAAATCACCACCGCATCTAACTCTTCTGGCAACAGCAGTCCCGTATTCAAAGACCAGGCTCCGCCAAAACACCAGCCGATAGAACCCACAGCAGGCGCTTGTTGCACATTCACCAGATAGTCATAGGCTTGTACCAGATTATCCTCAGCCGTTGCCGGGGCTTGCATTACCCCTTGCATTAATTGTCTGGCTTGGTCGCGCTGATCAGCGACCTGTCCCCCATAAAGATCCACAGCTAGAACCCGATAGCCCTCACCTGCCAACCGCTCCGTCATCAATTTAATGTTGTCGTTGAGCCCCCACCATTCATGGATGGTGATGATGCCAGGTAATGCTGCATCAACGGTTGCTGGTTGGGAAAAGAAGCCCGTGACTGGCTGACCATTGACGACTGCGTATTCAACATCTTCGGAAACGACTGCCTGAGCTGGTTCCATGAGGGCCGCTTCGGTGGCGATGGGTTTGTCTCCCTGATGTTGCTCCGCCATTCGCTCAGTAAACTCATCAGGGCTGGAGGCATCAGCTGATGGAGTTTCTGGCGCAGTGCAAGCTTGCAGAATGAGGACGAGGCTAAGCGCCAGGGCAAACAGGCTAACGAACATAAGACGTAAGCGACTGACGATACGGCGAGCCATGTTAGGTCTCCAAGATGAAGGACGCATGGGTTCAATCTAGCGTACGACTGGTTGATACGGGTGAAGTGCAGCCACACTCATTGGTAGCCCTGCTTGATAGCCCTGCTTGATAGCCCTGTTTGATAGCCCTGTTTGAGAAAGTTCAGTCCATAGGGCCAAGACAAGGGCTAGGGTTGCGCTGGGTCTAGATCGCAACCGCTATCCATACGGTCCTCTGATCGGTCATGTGACGATCGCGGCAGGTTTTGCGGTGAATCCTTGTTGTGTTCCAACAAATTTGATATCCTCTCTGAGAGACCGCTCGGTCTTTTCTATGGCATTAAGGGACTCTGCGCCAAAATTAACATCCCATTTCCCGGCTACTCGTCCATCCTTCTACTGTCTTGTACCGATCCTTGATTTTTACCCCCATCCTTTATGTCTAAGGCAGAAGAAACCAAGGCTCGAATTATTGAGCAAGCGGCCAGTCTGTTTAACCAGCGTGGGTATGCTGGCGTCTCAATGTCGGACATTATGGCAGCGACAGGACTCAAGAAAGGCGGCATTTATAACCACTTTGAAAACAAGGATGAGTTGGCGATCGCGGCTTTTGATTTTGCGGTGCAGCGGGCCCGCCAGATTCACGTCCAAACGCTAAGGGAGCAGCGAGGTGCCATTGCCCGCCTCAAAGGCATGGCCGCTTCCTTTGTGAATGCCTTTGAGGAGATATCGGCCATGGGCGGGTGCCCCTTACTCAATACCGCGATCAAAAGTGATGATGCCCATCCAGTTTTGCGAGAGCGAACCCAACAGGCGATGGATACCTGGCGCAATCTCATCCGACGGATTGTGCAAAAAGGAATTCAGGCTGGTGACATCCGGCCTGAAGTTAACCCGGATACTGTCGCCACCATTCTGATCGCTACGCTCGAAGGGGCACTCATGCTCGCGAAACTGTATGGCGATCGCACCCCCATGGAACAGGCGAAGGAACACCTTGACAACTATATAGAGGATTTACGTCTATTGCTGGATTCTTCCTGAGGTGATTTTTCGAAATGAATATACTGCCGTAAGTTGGCTTCGTGGCAAGCGCCCTAGCACCGCCAACATCCCTACTACCCAATCAACCTGGGGGTTGATTTCTAAGCCAGAAATCAACCGCGAGAAATGCTCCGAATCATGGCTTTTTATTTGCCCTAAAAAAGACCGATCGGTCTTTTTTAGTTTGTCAGTCACTGGAGACCACAATGCTGAAGTTTTACTACCATCCCCTGTCCCCAATCGCCCGCCGAGTCTGGTTAGCCCTGCTGGAGAAGGAAATTCCCTTTGAACCCATTTTGGTGAATCTCAAAGATCGAGAAAATCTAAAACCTGAATTTCTGACCCTCAACCCGTTTCACCATGTTCCGGTATTGGTTAATGATGAATTTCGACTTTTAGAATCTTTTGCCATTCTGGACTATCTGGAAACGCAGCATCCGACACCGTCTCTAATTCCAGAAACTGCAACAGAGCTGGCCCATATGCGGATGGTGCAGATGGTGACAGCTAACGAATTCATGCCCAAATTGCCCGCTATTGTGACTGTCAACACGTCTGAGAACTCTGATCAGGCTGCCCTGCAGCATATCAGAACAGTTCTACAGTTTTTAGCTGAGCAGTTGGGGCAACGGACTTACTTTGGTGGGGAGCAGATATCTTTGGCCGATATCACCGTGGGTGCGGCCTTGCCCCTAACAACCCGTTTAGGACTAGATTTGCAAGCCTATCCGTCACTTGCCGCCTGGTGCGATCGCATCATGGCGCGCCCTGCTTGGCAGCAAACAGAGCCAGGAGCGGAAGCTTTGAACGCCTGGCAGCGCTGGATTTCGATTATGGTCAAGCGCCGTCGTCGACAGTTGGCACGGGCACAGTAAGAAGATCCTGCTGCAGGCAACCGGTTGCTACACAAAGACAGCAGGAAACTGCTAGCTATATGCAAGCGATCGGGTTCCTGAGTCCGTACGCTAAGAAGCGATCGAAGTTGCTCGTGAGGGTGCTCCCAGAATACAGATACCAGCCAAGAGGAGGGCTACGACCCCACAAAGGGACCCCAGGGTAGGCGGCAATGCCTGCACATAGCTCACAATGCTTCCGAACAAGGAAGCCGCTGCCGCTCCCCCACTAAAAAAGATGCCGGTCCCCAGCCCCGCTTTGGATGTAGGCACCATTGAAAGTGCGAAAGGAATCGTTCCATTGGAAACTAGGCTGAAAGCAGCCCCAAACAGCCAGGCTAGAACAATAGCTGCATTGTTTTGATGCACAATGCCGACTAAAACACACACGCAGGCTAGCCCTGCTAGCCCCAGCACCATGGCCCGACGATTCCCTAACCATACGGCTAAAGTTCCGGCTGGAATCGCCGTAATGGCTAAGGAAATAAAGATGCTGCCTAGCACAATACTAGAATTGGCGTTTGACACCTGTGTGTTGAGCACACTCGAAAACAGCGTCATTAACACACGGAATCCCAATGTCACACCCACACCGGCACCAAAGACTAACGCCAGAGAACTCCAGACAATAGAGGACTGATTAACCCTCTTGGCCGACATCGGCTCCGCGTCATCCGTCACGCTTTCCGTTGGGTTACAAGACCGTAGAACGGCTGTGGCAATGAGCAAAACCCCAGAACCCACAGCAAACGTTACCATCGGTCCCCAACCTAACAAAACCTTGCTGGCTAAAGGCCCCATAGCACCAGCGACACCCCCCACTAACGTGAGGATGCTAGCTGCTTGCGGGAGCTGAGTCCCGAAGGCGTAGCGGCCTAGCAATGACAATGCCGGACTCCGAAACAAGGTCATTGCTAAGGCCCAAGCCACAAGCATCAGCGGGAGTAGCCAACGGAGCGTGGTGGCAATTCCTCCGAGGGCAATTGCCGGTAAACAAACAAAGGTCCCCGCAGCCAAAATGGCTCCCAAGCTAATCAGGGGAAACCGGGTTCCCAACTGTCGTTGCAGACGATCAGAAAAGCTCCCCATCAAAGGTTCCATGATGATCGCCAGGAGGTTTTCCACAATCAGCAAGCTTGTTGCCAATGCGGTGGGAAACCCCAGACGTCCCAACAGATCCACCAGATAGAGGTTATAAATCACCCACAACAGTGCGATCGCCCCTTGCACGGCAGCAAGTCCACAAACTTGCGCCCACAGTATGCGGGTATTCCCTTCGTTGTGCGATTGAGAAGTCACGAAAAATTTAGTGTTGCAATAACAAAGTCATAGAACTCCCTTGATGCAGAAGCTAAGCCATACTGCATCGGAGAATCCATTGCCATAACCACAGACATGTTTTAGCTACAAGGGAACCCAATCTCAGCAAGGCAATGCCCTTACCGTGATGTTGTTACCGCAAGATAACTCAGCTCCAGCAAAGGAAGGCCTTCACCGTTAAGAGCTAAAGGTAATGCACCCTGCGTTTCTCGTTACGTTTGCTATCAGAGGGACAAACTGACTCAATTAAAACTCACCTCTGTAGCTATTCGCCAAGCTGACTGACGATCCTGTCAACTCGCTAACACCAGCTTTAGCGTTTGCTCAACGTATCAAACCTGCTGGGCCTTTGGGCTCAGATTCAACTGTTATTAACAATTGTTGGATATCTAGACTCGCAGTAACGCTGCGCTAATTCGTAGGAACACCCTAAATGGTTACTTATACACGCTCGTAATGAGAGTGGTTAAACCTAATCGCCGTAGCCGAATCATGTTGGCTGGAGACTGAAAAGCGGGAACCCCCAGGGCAACTGGTCTGTCCCCGCTTTCGCTAGTTAAGCAGCGAAATCAAACAGCGTATCCAGGTAGATGCGATTAACCCGGCGATCGCTGCCGCCGTTTTGCATGAGAAACAAAGAAAGTGCTGCGCAGAAAGCACGCTGTTGATTCCAAGCTGGATGAGTATCGAGATATCGCTGTAAAGACTCGTGAAGCTCCTCTGGAACTTCTACAAACAAACTAACCATAGGACCGGTCATCCAATCCTCCTTTAACCCCTTAGGCAAATGCGAACAGCCAAAAGCTGCACCTCCTTAAGGTTCGTTGACCCTAACCCCCATGCATACAGGGGAGCTTAGCCACTAGCCTTACAGGCGCTGCGTCTTCCGGTCGCATCATTCTGCCTACCTCTACCGATTGCTGTCAATGGTGAAAAAAAACCTTAAGAGTGTGTCCTAACAATTTTCGGAACGAAAAAATAGGGCTTTGGCTGGGCAGTTCTTCATAATCTGTTAACAATCCCAGAAAAATTACACTGTGGAAACTGCTGTGAATGAATTCCACAGCACAACGGAAAAGCCTGAACTCAGGAATCACCCTGTGGAAAACCCTGAGAAAAACTGTGGACAAGTTGTGGAACAAGGGAAAAAACGCTAATCGCTTCATTAACTTTTGTTAAGCGTTTCTCATGATGCGTAGCTGATTTTTCATGAGGCGCTGGGATCGCCTGTCAGGTAAAGCTTCTATCGCTTTGTCTTACCAAGATGTCTTGTTAAGACAACTCATTTACGTAAACAAGATGCTTAACCATCCCTATAGTTCGTTTGAACTATATTAGATGAGGATTGAAAATTTGTCTGCAAATGTCTCTCGGTTGGAAATGGAATTGGACTCAGGATCCAGCTGGCCGAGATGTGTGACTTTGGTTCGGAAAGGGGGATGACATGAAATTCCGACATTGGGTGATCATTGGAATTCCTGGTATTGCCCTTGGGGGATGGGGGGATGATAGTCAGGCTGCTGACTTTTTGTTGGAGTTTGAAACGGGGGCCGTCAGCCCTGAGACAGCTTTTAGGGGCGAACTCCATGCAACTCTAGATGCTCGTTTGCTTAGTTTTGTGCCCCCGCCAACTACCTCTGTAGCGCCTATCGGTTCTGCGCTCGGTGCCCCTCCCGCTTCACCGTCGCCACCCATTGACATCGCCGCAGATTCGCGGCTACCTGTGCCTCAAATGCCGATTCCATTAGGGTCGGCAGCAACCAATGAAGTGCCGCCCCCGCCTTTAACCTCAGAAATTTCCGCGTTATTTGAAGGGGATACGAATTCGTTAGTGGCACGGGCCATTGGGAATGCGGAAGGAACCCGTACGCCAGATGGCCAGAAAAAATTTGCCTATTACGGTCATGTCGATCCAGGTAACCAGGCATGGAATCAGGGCACCTTTTCTTATCAACACGAAGCGGATTCTCCTGAAGATGCTGACCAAAAACAATTAAAACGGCTCAAACAACAAACAGAAGATCTCCATCACTTAGCCCTGAATCAAGGGCTACAGCTAACCAAGGAAGAAGTCTTAAATGGTATTGACTTGGCTAACCAGGCTCCGATCGCAGCGCTCGATCGCGGTTATATTGATTGGCTTGCTCAAGCCAAAAAAATGGGCTTAAAGGGAGAAGAAGCCATTTTGTGGGCGCGCACGCGATCATTTTTAGATCCAGATACAGGGCGTTGGAATGCACCCGGTTTGGGCAATGCTGTGCAGACTATCACTCAAGATCAGGCGCGCCGTCAACAAGCAATTGCTGAAGCGATGGCCGTTCCTCTGCAAACAAAAAAGCCTGAGCGATCGCACACGGTTCCGACTTCTACTCCCTTACATGCAAGACTTCCTGAAAAACAGACTGACGCGATCGACATTATCCTGCAGATGGATTTACCCCCCAAAAAGATCGAATAAGTATGACTTAGCTTGATTCAATTTCAGCAACTAAAGCGAAAGTGAATTTCTGATAGATGAGTTTATGGCTATGTTTCAGCCCTCTAAACTTGATCCCTGGCTATCTTGCACCTCTTCGCCAAGAAACCATTGAAGAGCTGGAATAGCTTGATCCCTTGATGAAAATCAGGGTTATTTTGTTGCTTCGAGTGAAAACCCATAACCACTCATCATGAATTTAGTTTGAAGTGGCTTTACCCAATTCTCTTCTCTACCCCACTGACACGCCAAGGTCTTATTCAGGCACTTGATTTTGACGCTAATCCCTCAAGTGAATATTCAGAGCGGGTAATCTAGAACAGGAACTTTTCAGAAATCTCCTGCCCAGGAGCTGAATCTAATCCTTGTCTTACCTACCGCTCTGCTCGTTGGAACCATGGCATTACTCTCAGCAATGTATGGTGTCTTGGGCCCCTTGAGTCTAATCGGCACTGCCTTTTGGCTCTGGATGCTCTATGACTGCCTCAAGAATAGTTCACGCAGTGGATTCACCTGGATCTGGATCATGCTGTTTTTGAACGTGATTGGAGCAGGACTGTACTTTTTTATCGTCTGGTTACCGAATCATCCCAATGCCATGGCAAACATGCCGTGGATTATGCGTGGAAAGCTCCGCGATGCTCTTTGGCAGGCAGAGGCTGAAGCGAAAAATATTGGGAAGTCCCATCAATATGCCAAATTAGGCGATATTCATTACCAAATGCGGAATCTAGAAGCCGCAGCGCAGGCCTATAGCACCGCCATCGAAAAAGAGCCTGATAACGTCAGAGCACTTTGGGGAGCTGCCTGTGTTGGCATCGATCAATCAAACCTGGAAACAGCTCACCAGCATCTGAAAGCCTTACTTGCAATACAGCCAGAGTTTTCTTATGGCGACGCATCTTTAGCCTATGGTCAAGTACTGCACCAAATGGAAGACTTTGAGGCTGCCCTGCCGCATCTCGAAAATCATGTCAAATCTTGGAGCCATCCTGAAGTCTATTTGATGTTGGCTCAGATTTATCAACAGCAGGGGAATGTCGCTCAGGCCCGCGAGGCACTTGAGACGATGATTATCAAGATTAAAAGCTCAACTCAGTTTCAATATCGCAAGAATAAGCGATTTATTCACCAAGGAGAGCGTCTCTTATCACAGCTTTCGCAAGCCTAAAACTCAATTGCGATCGCCCGCCAGTCGGGGCAAGGCACATCCTTTTGCCAGCCATAGGGATGGATGCCACAAATTAGCGAAACCCGTTGGGAGCGCTGCAGCCCATAGGCTTGGCCATGGTAGTTATCACATCCCACACAGGCTGCAGGGCGGGATGCAAACATATCCGAAAAGCCAATTTGCGATCGCAAAATTTGTTGCTTGCGCTGACTCCGATGCCACCCTTGGTAGGCTCGCTTCCGACAGCGATCGTTGGCTCGGCTAAACCCGTTTGCAATGCCTGCCATCTTTTCAACCCTCAAGCCTTATCTCTAAGCTAGCCCTCCTAGGATGCGCGCTTTGTCCCGTAGAACATCAGGAAACAAATCTTGATTTGCCAACGGTAACAATTTGCAATGGTTTGCATTCAATGAAGTGCTTGTTATTGGGTGGTTGATGATTGATAGCCCGTTGTACGGCTCTAAGTACCCCTCCACCCTCTACCCCAGGGTAAACGCAAGAAAAAAGAGCCCCAAATATGCTAGAGCGCTAGAGCGCTTGCAAGCACTTTCATCATATAGTC
>JBCBTQ010000061.1:0-26962 GCA_039818605.1 Cyanobacteria bacterium J06639_14
GGGTCAAAACCCCACCTGTCCATCAGAACGCCCTACCCGTTTTGATACGACCCACGGCACCCCACCCGCAAACCCAGTCTTGCTTTTCTACCGTTAGGAGCGTCGCGCCAAGCGTGGGTCAAAACCCCACCTGTCCATCAGAACGCCCTACCCGTTTTGATACGACCCACGGCACCCCACCCGCAAACCCAGCCTTGCTTTTCTACCGTTAGGAGCGTCGCACCCGCGTCACGGCCCTCTGAAAATAGCGCCACCAGAATCCAGAAATTCGACCCGATGCGGGATTTTCATCTTTGGGGTGCTACCGGGGCCGCATAGACAATGGGTATAGTAGTTGCCAGGACAGCCATAACACTTTCAAAGCTAAATTTGAGACGGTTTTATTTCTCCCATTTCACATAAGTGAAGTTAATGCTTGTCAATAGTTGCCTCGCAACACCTAAAGTGATTTCCAGAAATAAAAACGCCACCAATAATTCTGAATTTATCCCCCTTCTCTCCACCCTCTACACCCCCACAATTTATCCTTTCCGAATTCCGAATTCCAAATCAATCCCCCTTCCCTATACGATCGCCACTGCCCCGCCCCGCCGGTCATCACCAATGCCTTGAAATTCTCCGTTCGGAGTGACAGCAACAGCATGGACACCGCCGAAGAACATGTTTTGCTGTTGCCAAAAAACAGTTTCTGAGGGGGCATGGGATTGGACCTCTTGCACAGTTTGAGGATCGTAGCCAGGTTCTAGATGGAGGACGCCTCGCTCCCAATGTAGGCGGGAGGCTTTGACGGCTTCAGGGATCGGCATGTCGAAGTCCAGGACGTTAGCAATCACTTGCAAGATAGCGGTACGAATACGATTAGAGCCGCCGGAACCAAGCACAAGTTGAGGTTTGCCATCTTTCAGGATGATGGTCGGAGCCATCATGGAAGAAATGCGCTGGTTGGGTATCCAATTGTGAAAGCCTTGAGGATGCAGGTCTTCTTCCCCCAGCATGTTGTTGACCATAATGGCGGTTCCAGGAATGACATAGGAAGACCCTTCGCCATTGGAGGTGGTAACGCTGGCAGCATTACCGTCGGCATCAATGGCACTCACGTGGGTCGTGCTTCCTAATTTATTCACCACGCCCTGTAAGGCTGCTTGGTAAGAGGTCAGGTGAGTATCCGCTAAGAATTGGTCGGCAACATTGGTTTCGTACAGTCGCCCATCATAGCCATCGCGACGGGCTTCATTTGTCAATGACATGGCCTGTGTCAGGCAGGCAAGATGCGCCGCAGAACCCTGCTCAAATTGGGACAACTTTGCCTTTTCTAGCAATTTCAGGGCAAAGGCAATCAGTGCCCCTCCAGAACTCGGCGGCGGATTGGTCAGGAACGTCGCATTTTGATACGACACACTCAAAGGCTGACGTTCAATCACCCGATAGTGCTGCAAGTCTTCTAAAGTCAAGTAGCCGCCGTAGCGCTGACAGTCCTGGACGATTTGCTGAGCGATCGCCCCCTCATAGAAAAATGCTGTCCCTTTTTTAACTAGCTGTGACAATACATCAGCCAGAGCTGGCATTTTTAAGGTATCCCCTGCGACGAGTCGTTTATTGGCTTTGACATACAGACTTCTAGTTGCTTCTGAAGCCAGCAAAATGGGCTCTAATAACTCGAAACAGTAGGCCAGAAAAGGATTCACCGTGACACCCAGTTGAGCATGATGCATGGCTGGTTCGACGATCGCCGCTAGCGGCAATCGTCCCAGGCGCTGATGAATATGCAGCAACCCTGCCACAGATCCGGGTACTGCCATGGACCCCAGCCCAATATGAAATTCCTGCACGGTATCGCCAAAGTTGGCCTGAATGGGATAAAAGTCTGACTTTTGGCCTAACTGATGGCTTCTGGGGGTTTGCGTGAAGAAGTCAAACAGGCAGTTTTGTCCCGTTGCGGTGTGAGCTAATAGGAATCCCCCCCCGCCCGCTGAAGTTAAGACTGACTCTGTAACCCAAGCTGTCATCACAGCCGCGATCGCGGCATCAAAGGCATTCCCACCTTGCCGTAACATCGCCGCCCCCGCTTCAGCAGTCAACGGATGGCCGGCCGCCACCATACCTCGACAGAGCGTATTGCGATCAGCCATAGCGGTTCGGGTTTCCTTAACGGGCTCAACAGGGTGTTCCTTACTCTACCTTCTGGATGGAACCTGATTGATCCTGATGCTTTTGGAGGGGTAAACAGTGGAGGGTGATGTTGGCGTGAGGGCGTGATGAAAGTGATGGGTGAATGGAGTGATGGTTTATGGTTCAGAGTTCTGGGTTCTTCATAGTTTGGACTGCTCGATCACCCGTTAACCATCACCCCTTAACCGTTAACGAACAACGAATATCTAACTTCTAGCTAAAACCGCTCCAATCTGAGCTATCTTTAGTAAACGGCATTCCAAGGGAATTGCTGTAACTCTCCATGCGGATGTGGTGGAATTGGTAGACACGCACGCTTGAGGGGCGTGTGGCTTTGCTGTGCGAGTTCGAGTCTCGCCATCCGCATATCTAACTTGCCTGTCTGTTTCAGGTTAGCGTCCTGTTTTTGTCAATTTGTTGAGTCCGGGGATCATGGCCTGGCTTTTCTGATTGTATAGAGGGAATCAATTGTGCTGCTACCAGGTGCCCCCTATGCTTTCAGACACAGGACTCATAGAAGCCTTTTTTGAAGCGTCTATCCGTGGTCAAGAGACGCTTTTGGCAAACAAGCACTTTTTGGCTGAAAGCCGATTTGGCGTCAATCAACTCGCAAGCAAGCAAGCAGGCATATTGGTCAAAGTCAACGTTAAGCAGCAGCCCATACAGTTTTGGGTGCGCCAAAGTGCGCCTAACCGTGAGGTTCTGGAGGAAGTATTACAACGGCAACAGTTCCTCGTAACTGGCAAACAGAGTGATGATGGCTTTAGCAGTTACCAGTATTTCCCCGTTAAACCGGGGTATACGCTCAACTGCCAGTCGGCTCGCACCCTGTGGAAAAATTGGCGGACTCTACAGCGTTTGAGTGAAAACATGAGCCAAGCTCAAAAGCTCCTGGTTAAGGGTGGTCATGACTGGGAGCAAATTAAAAGAATTACGGTCAGCAGCGATTTGCTGTTTATTGAGACGCCAGCAGGAGAAACGACCAGTCACATAGACGAGTCAATTACCTGGCTTAGTGAGGTTCAATCTGCGCCGCCAGATCAACCTGCTGGCAATAAGGTGAAGTCTGCATCGCCAACTCAACCTGCTGAGGCTGTCGTGGAGTATGTTGGGTTTTCCGATGGCTATGAGGACTAGTACTCGATGGCGGCAGTTGCGCATTATTCCCAATGCTTAATCCCATGGGTCTTATCCTAAACCCGATTTACCGACCTCCTCATTGAGCGACGCGACCTGTCACGTCGCTACAGGTATCACTTGTTTCCCCTAATGGGGGGTAGCCATTTGGATTCGGTAAAACCTTTGTCCTGGCAAATGCCCTAAACCCTGACATTGCGAGTATTCAATTTGACAATAGTACTTAGAAGTCGGCGCGGTTTCCATTCTGTCCCGGCAGTGATGTCGCGATCGTACCAGTCAGCAATCACGTTGGTTCGTCGCAGGATGGTGAGATGCTTTGCTAACTCATCGCGCATATCCTCGTCTTTGTGGGAATAGGAGAAAAATACCGTGATTGCATCATCTGTCATCGTGCAGGGGCTCAACGTGACTGATTATTTCTCCACCAATTATAGGTACTCTTCCAGGGGGACAGGTGTCAGTTCTTGGGAGATTGAGTAGAAGAAATGAAACCCAACACCAGCAAAGGTTTTTGGGGGTTCTACTACTGCCCCCACAACCTACCGCAGGTTCAAGATTTTAAGAACTTTTTCAGTGAGTCAGGGTTATTCTAATACGCTACATTAGGCACCCAACTCAACCACTCCGCCCCATGCTAAACGACAACATCAGAACATCCATCCGGGAAAGCGTACTCTGCTGGCTAGCCACCGTTGACTCAGAAGGCATACCCAACGTCTCACCCAAAGAAATATTTACCGAATTCGGCACAAACGAAATCATTATCGCGAACATCGCCTCACCCAACAGCGCCAAAAATATTGCGAAAACACCCTCCGTCTGCGTGAGCTTCATCAACGTCTTTACGCAAAAAGGCTACAAAATCAAAGGCAACGCCACTATTTTTCTACCGGATCAGGCAGGTTTTGACGAACGATATCACCCCCTCTACAAATTGGCAGGCGATAAATTTCCCATCCATAGTGTCTTCGGTGTTATCGCCTCAAAAGTTAGCCCCATCATTGCGCCGAGATATCATCTATATCCTGGAACCTCTGAACAAGACCAGATACAGTCGGCCTATCGTACCTATGGTGTTGTCGGGGAAGGGTAGAAGAGGGTGGGGGGTGGAGGGTAGAGGGGACAACTTCGCGCTTTGAGTTATTAGCCAGATCATCCTGGTATTTTGGTTTCTAGGCCTCTCCCGATGGAAGCGAAATGATGAATTTTAAGCACTGGCTTTCCTCTTCTTTGCTCAAACGAACAGTCCCTTTCATCCTGGTCGGGGTTGTAACCATAGGATTGGTGATCCGGTTTCCCGATGGGCAAGCTACCGCCCGCGCAAGTACCCCGTCAAACTCGCCGCTTGATCGGGCGGCGATTATCCATCACGCTGCATTGACCGTTGACAGCCATATCGATTGGCCGATTCGCCAGTCCTTTAACTCCGACTTCGATGCTGGCATTGGGCATGCAACGGGGGCACCCGGCAGTGGTCAGTGGGATTTGGCACGCATGGCGGATGGTGGCTTGGATGCCGCCTTCATCTCAATCTTTACGCCCCAGCGAGCCCTCACCGAGGCAGGCTATGCCGAAGCTGCAACCCTCGCCAATCAGATGATTGAATGGACCGAACAACTCGCGTCCGACTATGCGGATAAAGCCGCGATCGCTCTCACGCCAGCGGATGCCTATCGGTTCGAGCAAGCGGGCAAACGCGCCCTGTTTCTGGGCATGGAAAATGGGTATCCATTAGGAACTGACATTGGGGCCGTGCAAGCCTTCTACGAACGAGGGATTCGCTACATTACCTTGACCCATTCGAAGAACAATCAACTGGGCGATTCGTCCACCGATGAACAGCAACAATGGCAAGGGTTGAGTCCTTTTGGCGAAGCCGTGGTTCATGAAATGAATCGCTTAGGCATCATGGTGGATGTTTCCCATGTCCATGACGATACGTTTTGGGATGTCATGCGCTTAACCCAAGCCCCCATTATTGCCTCCCATTCCAGCGCGCGGACGGTGCGCGATGTGCCCCGCAATATGGATGACACCATGTTGCGCGCAATTAAAGCCAATGGTGGCGTAGTGCAATTGTGCTTGTTGGGCGATTACATCAAAGCGATCGCCCAATCGCCTGAGCGGGAGGCAGCGTTAGCAGCGTTAGCCGAGGAACAAGCTGCCTGGTTCCGGGGTGATCTGAGTGATGCAGAGGTCGCTGACTTATTAGCAAAATATCGGGCGATTAATGCCCAATATCCTGAAGTCAAACCGACTGTGACTGACGCGATGGATCATCTCGATCACATGGTCGCTGTCATGGGGATTGATCATGTGGGAATTGGCTCTGATTTTGACGGGGGTGGCGGCTTAGCTGACCTGGAAGATGTCTCGCAAATGCTCAATATCACGCAAGCGTTGCTGGATCGAGGCTATACCCCCGATGATATTCGCAAGATCTGGGGGGACAATTTGATGCGGGTATTTGAGGCTGTTATTGAAGTGGGCAATCGTTTAAATCAGGCAGATCCGGTTGGGTAGGGAAGTAGGAGACAGGAGAACAGGAGTCAGGAGTCAGGAGTCAGGAACCAGAAACCAGAAACCAAGAACCAAGAACCAAGAACCAAGAACCAAAAACCAAGAACCAAAAACCAAGAACCAAAAACCAAAAAACAAGAACCAAAAACCAAGAACCAAAAACCAAGAACCAAAAACCAAGAACTCCAAAATCGATAAAAGCTATGAGCAAACATTCGGAATCACAAATTCTTGAGTTGGAAGAACGACTGCGACAGGGGATGTTGACATCCAATGTGGCTGAGTTAGACGCGATCATTGCCCCCGAGCTACTCTTCACCAACTACCAGGGGCAGCTTGTCAGTAAGCAACAGGATCTGGATATGCATCGTTCTGGTGTCCTCAAGCTGACCGGGCTTACCCCCTCTGATCAGCACATTCAGCTTTGCGAGGGCTTCTCGGTTGTGTCTGTTCAGATGCATCTATTAGGCAGCTACGATGACATGGCGATCGATCAGCATATCCGCTTCACTCGCGTCTGGGCTATGTCCTCTGCCGGGGCGATCCAAATCATTGCCGGTCATGCCAGTATCGTGGCCGCCTAGCAGGATCAGCAAAAGCCTTGTAGCATCGCACTACAAATAGCGGAAGATGCTGAGGTTTTGGGGGCATGATGAATCGAACGTATATTCTCTACCATGCTGGCTGCTACGACGGTTTTGGTTCTGCCTATGCTGCCTGGAAAGTTTTGGGCGACAGCGCGACCTACATGCCGGTGAAGCATGGCTATCCGATGCCTGAAATTCCTGACGGTGCCGATGTGTACATTCAGGACTTTGCCTATGCTCGTGATGAGTTATTGAAATTGCGCGATCGCTGTCAAGTTACTGTGCTCGATCACCATAAAACAGCGATGAATGATTTGTCAGGCTTGGCATTTGCAGTGTTTGACCTGAATAAATCGGGAGCGACTTTGGCATGGGAGCACTGGCATCCTCAGCATCCAGTTCCTGAATTACTGCACTACATCGAAGATCGAGACCTCCAACGGCTAAAACTGCCAGAGAGTCAGAATGTGCATTATGCGCTCCTGAGTTATCCCATGGAATTTGCCATTTGGGACACATTGACGGTAGAGCAACTCAAAGTTGAAGGCCGAACCGTCGCCCGATTTGCCGAACAGTTGATAGAAAAAATTTGCCGCAACGTTTTATTTCGGGAGATTGGTGGTTATCCCAATATCCCGACAGTCAATAGTGCTGTCTTCATGCTGGAAGTCAAAGCGCGATTGTGTGAACAGTATCCAGAAGCCCCGTTCACGGCTTACTTCTTTGATCGCAGTGATGGCAAGCGGCAATGGGGCTTAAGAGCTAACGGCGACTTTGATGTCAGCGAAGTTGCCAAACAACTAGGGGGCGGTGGTCATCGCCTGGATGCTGGTTTCACAGAAGTTTTGTAGGCTACACCAAGCCTATCGAACTACCTGTTCACACGAATGCAAGAAAGCTGATGCATGTGGAGATGTAAGGATGGAATCGGAATCAAAATCCAGCTCTCCGGGAATGCCGGAAGCGGAACTTGAAATCGATACAGACCTCGTCTACAGCTTGCTAGAGGAGCAGCATCCAGACCTCTCGCACCTACCGATTTATCCAGTTGATGCCGGTTGGGACAATGCCATGTTTCGATTGGGCGATCGATGGTGCGTCAGGCTGCCGCGCCGACAAATCGCCGCCGCACTGATTGCAAACGAACAAACCTGGTTGCCTCAGCTAGCCCCTCACTTGCCCCTACCCGTTCCAGTTCCTTACCGCATTGGGAGCCCCGCTGCTAACTACCCCTGGCGCTGGAGTGTGCTGCCATGGCTAACGGGGGTCGCAGCCGACCAAACCGCCCCCCATGCCGATCAGGCACCGCGTTTGGCAGCCTTTCTCCGATCGCTCCATACTCCGGCTCCTGCGAATGCCCCCATCAACCCATTCCGGAGCGTCCCCCTCCATCAGCGTGCAGCCAGGGTGGAAGAATGCCTGCAACGACTTCGGCAAACAACAAATCTGATCACCCCCCAGATCCAACACATCTGGGCGCTGGCGTTAGAGACTCCGATGGAGGTTCAACCCACATGGCTGCACGGGGACTTGCATGCTCGTAATGTCCTGGTTCAAGATGGCGCGATCACCGGCATTATTGACTGGGGAGACATCACATCTGGCGATATGGCTACAGATTTAGCGGCAATTTGGATGCTTTTCGCGGAGAAAACGGCTCGCCAGGAGGCGATCGCAGCCTACGCTGATATTTCTGAAGCCACTTTGCAACGCGCTCAGGGATGGGCGATATTCTTTGGTGCCATGCTGCTAGACACTGGACTCGTTAACAACCCAAGGCAGGCAGCGATGGCAGCTCAAACGTTACGGCGTGTTTCTGAAGATGGGTAGAAGGGTGGAAGGGTAGAGGGGTAGAAGGGTGGAAGGGTGGAGGGGTGAAAGGGTAGAGGGGTGGAGGGGTAGAAGGGTGTTATGGGGGGGCGTTTATCTACTTAAATACTGTTGTGGTTCCCAACAGCAATTGAGGTAGCCAGCTTAGACCCAGTCCCATCAGCGGCAGCACAATGAGGGTCATAAAAGCTAGGCGATCGCTGAGAGCGTCAATGAGGGTATCGACGCGGACGAGAATGGTCGTAGCCACGAGGACGATTACATAGGCAAAAGCTCGGAATTGAACAACGGCTAAGACAGCTAAAGAAGCTAGCACTAGCACCATAATGGAATAACCGGCATCAGACTGAAATCCCAACAATACAAACTTCCGAATGGGAGTCCATACCAGCGTTAAGAGACTGGCCTTTAGCAAAACAAAAGCGCAAGTGGTTATCCAGATGATTTGTCCTGCTTCATTGCTGTGGAGTAATTGCCCAAAGGTGGCGTAGGCCAGCAATAGTAACCCCCACGATAGCCAGCGACTCCTCATTGCAACAGACTCCAACCGGTTATCTTCCAACGCTATCAAGCTCTGGGTGCAAACAGATTAAATTTTCTAGAGATTGGTTGAAATCGCCTGGACCGGACAGGTTGGAATACACTGCTCACAAACAATGCAGCGCGATCGCACAAAGTTCAACTTGAAGGTCGTGGGTTCAAGTCCGAGCGCACCCGACGGACAGACTCCTGTACAGAGCCCACAATGTACACAGGCTTCCTCATCAATCAAAATTTCGCGATTGGCTAAGGATATGGCAATTCCCTGCTCTTCTAGCCAGGCGATCGCGGCATCCAGTTGATCGATATCGCCTGAAAGTTCTACCACCAGTTTGCCAACTTGGTTAGGAGCGATATGAGCCCGAAAAATATTGACCGCTACGTTAAAATCTTTTGCCAGTCGATAGGTAATGGGTTGATTGATTGAGCGCTTTGGGAAAGTAAGCGTCACTCGCTTTTTCATCAGAACGGCTCCAGAATGCCTGCTCTAAGCTTAACGCTCAGGATCACCCGCAACGCAGTCGCAAGCCCTAGGCACAGAGTGTCCTATGCATAGAATAGGACACTCTAAATATCCTTATTTCTAAACATATCGAGTGAATTTGGGTGAATCCGTAAGGCTTCAGCAAATCTAGACTATGCTTACTCTATTAACGAGTCTTAGTAATATGGGGGTTACTGGGGTCTAGGCTTGGAAGTTGTAAGTTGGCGTGCGCGCTGTTGCCCCCTTTGCAAGATTCGCTGCGAGTATGGGGAGTTCTTGTCTGTCTGGTCTATTAGGGGTTACAGCTCATGATATCTGTTTACCTCGCAGCCATTGGAACTAGATAGTAATTAAGCCTATCCCTATTAGGGTTACTCATCGTGCTCTTCTCTGAAGTCGTCACTTGACTGTGCTGTTGAATGATTTGCTGTCTTAATCCTCATTGCCCTAATCCAGTTAACCGCGATACAGCCGAGGTTTGCCGTAGCTGTGGTACACCACTGGTATCGATGCTGCGGGGACGCTATCAGCCCGTCAAGTTGATCGGTCGAGGCGGGTTTGGCCGTACGTACCTGGCATTTGATAGCGATCGCCTCAATGCTCCTTGCGTCATTAAACAGTTTGCGCCTCAAACCCAGGGGACAAAGTCTTTCAATAAAGCTGTGACACTGTTCAACCAGGAAGCAATGCGCCTCCATGAATTGGGAGAACATCCTCAAATTCCTGCTTTACTCGCTTATTTTGAGCATGAGCATTATCTCTACTTAGTACAGCAGTTTATTGACGGCAAAACCCTAATTCAGGAAATGTTGGCTCAAGGCCCCATGGATGAGTTTGGCATTCAAGGACTGCTGCGGGATGTGTTGCCGGTTCTGGACTTCATTCACCGACGGAACGTTATTCATCGCGATATTACGCCATCAAATCTCATTCGCCGCGAGACGGATCGTCGCCTGTTTGTTATTGACTTCGGCGTTGCCAAGCAGTTTGGTGAAGCCTTAACGCCTGAACCAGGGACTCGGATAGGCACCGAGGGGTATGCCCCAATCGAGCAGATCCGCGCTGGCCAAGCCTATCCATCTAGTGATCTATATAGTCTGGGGGCCACCTGTTTGCATTTGTTGACAGGACAAAAACCGGAGAATCTCTATGACCCCCTGGAAGGTCGGTGGCGCTGGCGCGATGTCTTAGCGACCCGAGGGGTCTCCCTTAGTGAAGACCTGGCGAAAATCCTTGATCGCCTAGTTTTGGATATGGTGGGCGATCGCTTTCAAACAGCCGAAGCTGTCCTGAAAATTGTGAAAAGCCTGTCAAAACTTCAGGGCAATGTACCTGGTTGGGTTCGTCAACATCCTAGTGGGAAGTTGTCCAATCCTCCGGTCGAACTGCAGTCAACATCGTCAGCTCCTATCACCTCACCCATACCCAACACACTGCCTCCCTCTAATCCGCCTCAATCACAACCTTCGTCGGTCCCACCCGCTCCGCCGCCAACGATCGCTCCCGTACCCATGCCGCCCCTGGCATACGAGTCGCGGAGTTGGCAATGTGCACGCACTTTAACCGGACACGAATCCTGGGTGACAGCAGTAGCGTTTAATCCTCGCACAGCAACCTTGGTCAGCGGTAGTTTGGACGATCGCATTAAGGTTTGGAATCTCCAGCAAGGCACCTTGCAGCTCACCTTGAATGGCCATCCTCGGGGGGTAAATGATGTCAGTATCAGTGCTAAGGGACAGGTCTTAGCCAGTTGTGGCGATGATGGGACCGTCAAAATCTGGGATTTAGCGGCTGGCCGACGGTTACATATTCTTAAAGGGCACGTTCGTGATGTTACCAGCGTGGCCATTGGTCACAAAGGTTGGATTCTGGCTAGCGGCAGCAAGGACAAATCGATCAATCTGTGGAAGCTAGATAAGGGGACACTCATTCGGACATTGTTGGGTTCTCCGGCTGCTGTACGCGCTGTCGCGATGACACCAGATGAAACGCATCTGCTGAGTGGTGGCTTGGATAACAAGGTCCGACTTTGGGATTTGAAGACAGGTCAAATGGTGCGGCTTTTCTCGGGGCATGTAAATCCCGTTAATGATGTGGCCGTAAGCCGCGATGGATTATTTGTAGCCAGTGCGAGTAAAGACAGTACAGTGCGGATCTGGAGCATTGCCACAGGGGCAATGATTCACTGCCTGACGGGCCATAGCCGTGAGGTGAATTCCGTTGCGATCGCCCCAGACAATCGTACGATTGTCACGGGCAGCACTGATCGCACCATCGGTATTTGGGATGCTAAAACCGGCAAACAGCTACAAACGCTGACAGGCCATAGCCATGGGGTTAATGGGATTGCCATTCATCGCACCGGACGGTTGATTGCCAGTGCCAGTGCTGACAAAACGATTCGTATTTGGAAACTAGTGTAGTTGTATGGATGTTGCTTCTGCCTTACCAACGTTCTTTGTGACCCTCCGCGAGGGGGTTGAAGCAGCCCTTGTTGTGGGTATTGTGCTGGCTTGTTTAGGCAAAGCTCAGCAAAGTCAGCTTAACCGTTGGGTCTATTTGGGTGTCGTGGCCGGGCTGGTAGGTAGCGTATTGACCGGCATCATTATCTTCAACAGTGTGGCTCAAGTGCAGCAGGGGTTTCCCCATCTAGAGCCGATTATTGAACCTCTGTTCGATAGCTTATTCGGCGCGATCGCGATCATTATGTTGAGTTGGATGCTGCTGTGGATGACCCGCCAAGCCCGATCGCTCAAAGCTGACCTGGAAGGATCGGTAACAACAGCCCTGACTGAGGCCGATGCTGCAGGCATCACCATTTTCAGTCTGGTGTGTATTGCAGTCCTGCGCGAGGGCATCGAAACAGTCCTCTTCATTTTCACTAGCGTCCAACAAAGTCAAGTCGCAGCCTTAGGCGCGATCGCGGGACTCTTCGGTGCAACCATGATTGGCTTCGCACTTTTCAAATGGGGCGTCCGCATCAATCTCCGCGTCTTCTTTCAGGTCATGGGTGTTTTGCTGCTCATGATTATCGGGGGGCTGGTAGTGTCGTTCTTCCGCAATCTCGATGCGGCTCTTTATGCCATCAGCAGCCTCGACCCGGTGAATGCCGATCTCTGCATCTCACAAGCCTCTTGTCTGCTAGGCCCACTCCTTTGGGATGCTCACGAGGTATTACCCGATAAGCAATTTCCGGGCGTCTTTTTCAAAACTCTATTGGGCTATCGCGATCGCATGTATGTAGGCCAAGCCCTCGCCTATGGGCTGTTTCTGTTCACGGTCGGTGGCACCTATTTCCGTAGCCTTACGCCACCCGCTCAGAAACCACAAGAAGTGAAATCCGTATAATTCAACCTGGACGGGCAAGACCTGGGAGCTATGAGCTTCGTGTCTGACACAGGCGTTATTCATCCAAGGCCTCGCCCTCACTAGCCCCCAATATCCCCATCATCTTAAATAATGGCCAACAACCCAATCATGGCTGTTCTCATCCCGGCGATCGCCCCCGTCGCCCTGATCGTCTTCATCGGGTTCATCACTGGCCGTACTCTAGGATTGGAGCAGTCAACCCTGACCCGGCTAAGCTTGTATGTCCTACTGCCAGCCCTGATTGCGAGTAGCCTTTACAGCACCACCCTGGCCGCGCAGAATGCCATGGATATCGTGCTGGGATTTGCGCTAGCCTCTGCCATCCTATATGGCATCGTTTATAGCCTGTGCCGGATTTTTCAAGTGGATGCGCTGTTACGCAAAACACTCTTGACGACGACTCTATTTGCAAATACCGGTAACCTGGGACTCCCCTTCATCACCTTTGCCCTAGGAACCCCAGGATTAGAACGAGCGATTGTATACCTGATCAGCGGCAGCATTCTACTGACGACGATAGGTCCTATGCTGCTGAAAGGCAAAGGATTGCTAGTGGGATTGCGAATTATGTGGGGGCTCCCAGTCTTTTGGGCGACTGTAGCTGGCCTCGTACTACTCCTACTGGGCATCAGTCTGCCCCTGCGATTAGATGAAGGCATCAAGCTCCTGGGGGAGGCCGCCATTCCAGTGGCACTCGTTACCCTGGGAATGCAGCTAGCACAGACTTCTTTTCGCCTGACTCGGATGGTCGTATTAGCAACTGGACTGCGCTTGGTATTAGCCCCCACGATCGCCTTGGGTGTGGCGATCGGCTTAGGACTCCAAGGCGAGGACCTGCAGGTACTAGTGCTACAAGGGGCCATGCCCATCGCTGTAAATACCTTTATCTGGGCTACTGAGTTCGGAGGGGATGTGCAGTTAATCGCTAGGGCGATCGTGCTATCAACCCTGCTGAGTGCAATAACGTTGCCCAGCTTACTGTGGGGATTGCTAGCTTTCAGTTAGGGTATAAGGATAGGAGTGACTGCAGGAACCGGATGCCCCCAAGTAATCCTCAGACACTTGGTTCGGTAGTTACGACCCACCAACTTTTATGACCCTCTTACATCTTTAGGTCATAACACTTTACAATTAGCAATGCTGTCGTTTTTACAGGTAGCTTGGTTTTGTTCTGACGGTTTGGGTTCAGATACCTTGCTCCTAAGGCAGTATCGATTCCCTCTGAGTCATTCTTGAAGGTGGTCATCAACGGTTTGTCGCACTGAAACTAGAGAGCAGCTATGAATAAAGACCTTTCGCGTTATCGCAACATCGGCATTTTTGCCCACGTAGATGCCGGTAAAACCACCACAACCGAACGAATCTTGAAGCTCACCGGTAAAATTCACAAAATCGGTGAGGTTCATGAGGGTGCGGCAACCACCGACTTCATGGAACAGGAGCAAGAACGCGGCATTACAATTCAGTCCGCTGCCACATCCTGCTTCTGGAATGACCACCAGCTCAACATTATCGACACACCCGGTCACGTTGACTTTACGATCGAGGTTTACCGTTCTCTAAAAGTATTGGACGGCGGCATCGGCGTTTTCTGTGGTTCTGGCGGTGTAGAGCCTCAATCTGAAACCAACTGGCGCTATGCCAACGACTCCAAAGTCGCTCGCATCATTTACGTCAACAAACTCGACCGAATTGGTGCCGATTTCTATCGGGTTGTTAAGCAGGTCGATGAGGTATTGGCCGCTAAACCCCTGGTCATGGTGCTGCCCATTGGCACTGAAAGCGACTTCGTGGGTATGGTCGATCTCATCACTGAAAAAGCTTGGATCTGGGACGACTCTGGCGATCCAATGAACTACGAGATCCAGGAAGTCCCTGAAGATATGAAGGACCAGGTGGCAACCTACCGTGAAACGCTGCTTGAGATGGCGGTTGAGCAAGACGAAGACGTACTTATGAAGTACCTCGAAGGCGAAGAAGTCACCATTGATGAGATTAAGCAGTGTATCCGTAAGGGAACGAAGGAGCTGGCCTTCTTCCCCACCTACTGTGGTTCATCCTTTAAGAACAAAGGCGTTCAGCTAGTCTTGGATGCGGTCGTTGACTACCTACCCGCCCCTGATGAAGTTCCACCTCAGCCAGAAGTCGATCTGGAAGGGAACGAAACGGGACAGGTTGCCTATGTTGACCCTGAGAAGCCTTTACGGGCTCTGGCGTTCAAAATCATGGACGATCGCTTCGGAGCCCTCACCTTTACGCGGATCTATTCGGGAGTCATCAACAAGGGGGACAATGTCCTCGATACGGCAACCGGCAAAACTGAACGGATTGGCCGCATCGTTGAAATGCATGCGAATGACCGTCAGGAAGTTAATTCAGCTCAAGCGGGTGACATTGTGGCGCTGGTGGGCCTCAAAAATGTCCAGACTGGACATACGCTCTGTGATCCCAAGAACCCAGCAACCCTGGAACCCATGGTGTTCCCTGACCCCGTAATCTCAGTTGCCGTACAGCCTAAGAAGAAAGGCGACAACGAGAAAATGGGGGTTGCCATCAGCAAAATGGTGCAAGAAGACCCCTCCTTCTACGTCGAAACTGACCAGGAAACGGGCGAAACCATTCTCAAGGGTATGGGCGAACTGCACCTGGATATCAAAGTGGATATCCTGAAGCGTACGTACGGTGTTGAAGTAGAAGTGGGTAAGCCTCAGGTGGCTTATCGTGAATCTGTTACCAAGACCTTCAATGACAGTTACACCCATAAGAAGCAGTCGGGTGGTTCGGGTCAGTATGGCAAAATCGACTACATTATCGAGCCGAATGAACCCGGTGCTGGCTTTACCTTTGAATCTAAGGTTACCGGCGGCAATGTGCCACGGGAATTTTGGCCAGCTGTGCAGAAGGGCTTCGAAACCAGCATCGAAAAGGGACCTTTGGCTGGCTTCCCAGTGGTTGACCTCAAGGTCACTCTGACGGATGGTGGCTATCACCCGGTTGACTCCTCCGCGATCGCCTTCGAGATTGCCGCCAGAGCTGCCTACCGTCAGACTCTACCCAAAGCAGGACTGCAACTGCTAGAACCCATCATGAAAGTCGATGTCTTTACCCCTGATGACTACATGGGTGACGTTATCGGTGACCTGAACCGTCGTCGCGGCATGATTCTCGGGCAAGACACCGGTCCTACAGGTGTTCGCATTAAGTCTGAAGCACCTTTGAGCGAAATGTTCGGCTACATTGGTGATTTGCGGACGATGACCTCGGGACGTGGCCAATTCTCGATGACCTTCTCTCACTATGCTCCTTGCCCTAATAACGTGGCAGAGGAAGTGATTAAAGAAGCTAAAGAGCGGGCTGCTGCATCCTAATCTCTAAGCTCTTAACTCAGGGTTCAGGTCTCTTGAAGAAACCTGAACCCTGAGTTTTGTTTTGCGCTACATAACGGCAGATTATTTTTTGTGTCACATCAGGTTTTCGTATAACCTGATACAGAAATAATTGCTAGGGTGAATGTGTAGAGGAAATCTACATCCAGCCGCGCATTTTTTGGAGGTCAAAGCGATGTCTGCATCGGAACAGGCAAGAGCACTCATGAATCGTCATCATCACCTGATCAAGCATCGTCAGCAATCGATGCTAGGACGCGTGAACTCTGAAGTCGGGATGCCGGCTGAAGCTGCCTCTCACTGGAGTCACATCCAAGGAAAACCGAGTGCCAGTGCGAGCAGCAGCTATGACCGCAGTGGTTCCGCACTCAGTTAAAAACATCGATCCATTCACTGCTACCTAATAACCATAGGCAATCCGCGACTCAGCTTCTAACGGAGCTGAGTTTTTTATTACGCAAACGCTGATTTACTAGCATGATAGCGAGTTCAATTGCAGCCTCCATGCTATCAGCCCGCGCTACTCCCTTACCTGCAATATCAAAGGCAGTGCCATGGTCAGGGGATGTCCGCACAAAGGGCAAGCCAATCGTTGTATTCACGGCTCGATCAAAGGCTAGTAATTTAACGGGGATCAGTCCCTGATCGTGATACAGGGCCAGATAGGCATCATAGGTACTGGCCTGCGCATCGTTATACCAGGCAGGGCCTGCACTCACCCAAAGCGTATCAGGCGGGACTGGCCCCGTAAGTTTAACGTGAGGATAGTGATTCCTTACAGACTCCAGCCAAGGGATCAGCCAATTCTGCTCTTCTGATCCCAGCTTACCGGCTTCGCCACTGTGAGGATTGAGCCCAGAAATCGCGATGTGGGGAGCCTCGATCCCAAAATCCTGTTGTAAACAGTCCACCAGCAAGGCCAGTTTGCGGGTCATGAGTTCCGGTGAGAGGGCTTTGGGGACTTGACTCAAGGGAATGTGAGTCGTGGCTAAGAGCGCCCGCAAGAGCCAGCCTGTATGGGGCGATCGCGCTGCAAACAACATCCCAAAGCGTTCCACACCCGATCGTTCGGCGAGGACTTCCGTTTGCCCTGGATAAGTATGCCCTGCGGCATGCCAAACCGATTTAGCAATGGGGGCTGTAACTACGGCATCAAATTTCCCCGCCAACGCACCGGCAATCGCAGCCTCTAGCCACAGGAAACTAGCATGCCCCGTGATCGGGCTGGGGTGTCCTGGCATGACTTGCCCTAACGCTGAATCCGTTTTTGGCGGTTCTAGAAGGGGAATTTGTTGCCAAACAGATAGGGGAATTCCCCCATCTTGAGCCAAAAGTAACAGATTGTTACGCACCTGGGCACTGCCGACCAAGGTGATGTCGGCAGCCTTCTGTAGAGCGGGATTCGCGATTGCTTTCAGGACAACCTCCGGTCCAATGCCAGCGGGATCACCCAAAGTGATCGCTAGTCGAGGACGCGAAGTTTCGCTGGGATCATTGAGAGAGAGGGGGTTTTTACCCATGGGATCAGAGTGTTCCATGAAGAGTGACATCACTGGTTTAAAATAGAAGACCTCATAGGTGTGTTGATTAAGCGCAACAAATGTCTGCGGCGTAGCCTCCTTTTTGTTTTAGAGGTGTTCACTGTCGAAATCAATTGTTACGATAATCATTAAGAATTTTAGAAGTTTAGGATCTCAACCGTCATGGGCCGTGTAGGGGTATTGTTGCTGAATTTGGGTGGGCCAGAGCAGTTGGAGGATGTTCGTCCTTTTCTGTTCAATCTGTTCTCCGATCCAGAAATCATTCGTTTGCCGGTGCCCTGGCTGCAGAAGCCACTGGCCTGGTTGATCTCTAATAGTCGAGCAAAGCAATCACAGCAGAACTACAGCCAAATTGGGGGAGGGTCTCCCCTACGCCTGATTACCGAGCAACAGGCCGAAGCTCTCAGAAAAAGTCTAGAAAACACGAATCAGCCCGCTGAAATTTACATCGGGATGCGTTACTGGTATCCCTTTACCGAAGAAGCGATCGCTCGCATTAAGCGTGATTGTATCGAAGAGCTGGTTGTCCTGCCCCTGTACCCCCAGTACTCGATCAGCACTAGCGGGTCTAGTTTTCGCCTTCTGCAAAAATTATGGAAGGAAGATCCATCCCTGGAGCGCATTCGCTACACCGTAATTCCCTCCTGGTACGCACGCCCTGGCTATGTGAAGGCCATGGCTGAATTGATCGCGACAGAGCTTGATCAGCTGCCCAATCCCAATACTGGCCATGTCTTCTTTAGTGCTCATGGGGTGCCTGTAAGTTACGTCGAAGAAGCTGGCGATCCGTATCAACGGGAAATCGAACACTGCGTCGACCTCATCATGACCGCATTGGGACGGCCCAACAAACACACCCTGGCTTATCAAAGTCGCGTGGGTCCCATTGAATGGTTACAGCCTTACACGGAAGAAGCTATCGAAGATTTAGCCCAAGAAGGCATTGAGGAACTGGTAGTCGTCCCCATCAGCTTTGTTTCTGAGCACATTGAGACACTCCAAGAAATCGACATGGAGTATCGCGAAATTGCTGAGGAGGCAGGTATTGCGACCTTCCGCCGAGTCCCAGCTTTGAATACCCACCCTGGCTTTATTGACGATATGGCCACGATGGTTGTGGATGCACTAGAGTCGCCTCGTTGCCTGTTCTCCGATGTTGTTGAGCCCGATAAACCGGTCAAAATCTATCCTCAGGAACGTTCCGCTTGGGGGCTAACACCCGTTGCCGAGGTCTGGAATGGACGACTGGCTATGGTTGGCTTTTTTGCGCTTCTTGTGGAGCTGATGAGCGGTCACGGCCCACTGCACTTGGTTGGCTTGTTGTAACGACTTCACTAGAACCCTGGGTTCTAGTACCAGCCAATTTTTTCCTAGACAGTTTGCTAGCTGGATCCCCTAATTTTGCGCAGGATCCAGCTAGTAACTTTTGCAACGAAGATCTCTGGAATCTAGCTTTAGGAGTGATACAATTGCTGGCAAGCTAGGGGTGTCCGAGCGATCGGGCTGAGATTATACCCTCAGAACCTGAACTGGTTCATACCAGCGAAGGGAAGCGTTGATTGAGGTCACGGTACCGAAGCGACGAGCGGCCATAAACCTAGGTTTAAATTTTCAGTTGTCTACGGGTAACTGGCATTTGGTGGCGCTCAAATGCATCGTTTTACTGTCTTCCTGCGGATTATTCCCAGCAGCATCAACTGCCTCTAGCGCTACATTGTGAATCGAGGTGCGTTGTTTATGACTCTTGGTGCAACAGCGTTGGCCGTCACGCTGGTAACAGTAGCGATCTTTACCCTCATCGGGCTACTGCAGGCGAGTCGCCACACCATCACTTTGGAAGACTACATGGTAAGCCGTAACCGCATTGGTACGGGCATGGCTTTAGCCACAATTGTGGCGTCGGCAATGGGAGCCTGGATTCTCTTCAGTCCGCCTGAAGTAGGGGCCACAAGTGGGATTGCAGGCATTATCGGTTACTGCCTTGGACAGGCAACTCCAGCGGCACTCTTTGCCTTTATGGGAACCCGCATTCGTTTTTTAATGCCCAATGGTCATTCGTTGAATGAGTATGTGCTGCATCGTTTCGGTAATGCCATGTACTTGTTGACCTTGGGTATTGTCATGTTCTACATGTTTGTGTATCTGGCCGCCGAATTGACGGCGATCGCCAAAGCGGTTGAACTCATGGCTGGGGTTCCCCTCTGGCTCACGGCTCTATTAGTCATCACAGCCGTCTTTATCTACACCACCGTTGGCGGACTAGAGGCAACTATTTTTACCGATGCCATTCAGTTTGCGGTTATTGTGCCCTTGCTACTCCTGAGCTTTGGGATTGCGGTAGTTGCGCTAGGGGGTTGGGGTAATGCGGTTACGCCTATAACCCAGGCTGCGCCTGAGATTTTGTCCCTGGGGCATGGGCCTGGTATTAAGTTTGGGGCCACACTCATGATTGCCGTCGTTGCTGCCGAAATGTTCAACCAAGCAAATTGGCAACGAATCTATGCTTGTAAAACAGACACCGTAGTCCGTCGTTCTTTCCTAAGTTCATTCGTAATAATTTTGCCGATGCTCTTTATCGCAGGATTATTAGGGATTTTGGCGATGCACTTTGGCTTCAATGACGATCGCGCCTTCTTTTCACTCATCCAAGCCTTAGCATTGCCTGGATGGGTTAGCTTGGCTGTGCTTGTCCTTGTTTTAGCGTTGGTCATGAGCAGCCTGGATACTCTGCTAAACGGTATCGCCAGCGTCTTTACAACTGACTTAGTACGGTTGTTGCCCACGACACAACCCACGAACATTTTGCAGGTATCTCGTATTTTGACTGTCGCAGTCGGTCTGCCCGCGATTCTCATCGCTGCTCGCGGCTACAACGTTCTCTACCTTTTCCTGCTAGCCGACCTAGTCTGTGCTGGAGCCCTATTCCCAGTATTATTTGGGCTCTATTCGCGCCGCCTCACAGGCCCCATGGCTTTGTGGAGCACCCTGATCGGAATTGCTACCGGGGCTTTGTTTTTTCCCAAACCCGATTTCAGTCCCTGGAATAGCCTGCCCTTTGCTGGGGATCTCCTCGTAAGCTTTGCTATGCCCATTGTCATATCGTTTCTCATCACCACAGTTTGGATTCAGTTCAAAGCGCAGCAAGGTAAAACCCAAGCCTTTGATTTTAACCACCTGAATCAGGCCATTCACGCCTACGGAGAATCCGCATCTTTGCCCGTGAATTTATCCAATTAGGGTGATTCTCGACATGGATATACTGCTGGGGCCGGTTTCGGGGCACAAGACCCAACGCTTCGAACGGTAATTTATTCCTCCGCGATCGCCTGATCTTCTTTTTCTCCCTCATTTAACAGTGTGGATTCGAATCACGCACACCACTAGACATAGGCCCTGTCTTAACCAAAATGTACTGGCCTCATCTGTACAGAGCCACACACTCAAAAGTTTGTTCACTTCAACCGAGAGGTACTTTCCATGAGAGCTGAATGGATTGCTAAACGCCACGGACATCCCAACGTTTCCCAGATGCACTACGCTCGCCAAGGGCTCATTACTGAGGAAATGGACTATGTAGCGAAGCGAGAAAATTTGCCTGCTGACTTGATTCGGGATGAAGTCGCCCGAGGCCGGATGATTATTCCAGCCAATATTAATCACCCCAATCTGGAACCCATGTGCATTGGCATTGCCTCCAAGTGTAAGGTGAATGCCAACATTGGCGCGTCCCCCAACTCCTCAGCCATTAACGAAGAGGTTGAAAAGCTGCACTTAGCCGTCAAATATGGTGCGGATACCTTGATGGACTTATCTACCGGTGGCGGCAACTTAGATGAAATTCGCACGGCAATCATTCAAGCATCACCGATTCCCATTGGCACCGTGCCTATTTACCAGGCACTGGAAAGTGTCCATGGCAACATTGAAAAGTTAGCCCCCGAAGACTTCTTACACATCATTGAGAAGCATGCCCAGCAAGGGGTGGACTATATGACCATCCATGCGGGAATTTTGATTGAGCATCTGCCCCTAGTCCGGAGCCGGATTACCGGAATTGTGTCGCGCGGCGGTGGCATCTTGGCACGGTGGATGCTGCATCACCATAAGCAGAACCCGCTCTACACGCATTTTGCTGACATTATCGAGATTTTCAAAAAATACGATGTGTCCTTTAGTTTGGGCGATTCTTTGCGCCCTGGTTGCCTGCACGATGCAACGGATGAGGCTCAGCTAGCAGAACTGAAGACGCTGGGACAACTGACACGCCGAGCCTGGGAGCATGATGTACAGGTTATGGTCGAGGGGCCCGGACATGTCCCGATGGATCAGATCGACTACAACGTCAAAAAGCAAATGGAGGAATGCTCCGAAGCACCTTTCTATGTGCTGGGACCCCTGGTAACGGATATTGCGGCTGGTTATGACCATATTAGTTCGGCAATCGGGGCGGCCTTGGCCGGATGGAGTGGCGCGGCGATGCTGTGCTACGTGACGCCGAAAGAGCACTTGGGTTTGCCCAATGCTGAGGATGTACGTGCAGGTTTAATTGCTTATAAGATTGCGGCCCATGCTGCAGATATTGCCCGACATCGTCCAGGAGCACGCGATCGCGATGATGAAATGTCTCACGCTCGTTACAATTTTGACTGGCATCGTCAGTTTGAGCTTTCCCTTGATCCGGAACGGGCCAAAGAGTATCACGATGAGACACTACCAGCCGATATCTATAAGACGGCTGAATTTTGTTCCATGTGTGGCCCTAAGTTCTGTCCAATGCAAACTAAAGTAGATGCCGAGGCTCTTACCGAGCTAGAGAAGTTCTTGGCAAGGGAAGAGCAGACCGTTTAATTACAAGCCCAACTCCAAGGAGCTATTGTTCAAATCCCAGAATTCTGTCGTTGAGGTGAAACAGTTTGCGCTCAACTAAGAACCCTGGGATTTGGGACATTGCTAGTACCCTGCGGCAGAAATACCGCCACTATTTCTTTCACTCAACTACCCTTCCACCCAACCACCCTTCCACTATCGAAGTAGTTCGACAACTTACGCCGTCGAGTACTAGCCCGCAATTCCTAAGACTTTAGACAATCTTTGCGAAACCGCGCCCGACCTCGCATCGTTTGATCGTTGTCTAGATCTTGAGCTGTATGGAATGAGAAACGGCGATCGCCATTGGCAGCCCGCCAGGCATCCTGAACCACTGAGTCAGCAAATGTGCCCTTTTCCAGTTGCACCAGGATCTCAGCCCAGCGAGGTTTGAGTAGATGCACTTCACCTACGTAAAGCCGTACAGAGCCGATATTGGCAACCGCAAAAATTCCAGAAGCCATCCCTCAAGCCTCCCTTACTTGTCCTTAAGACTTCCCATGAGAGAAGGCAATTTTAAATTGACTGCGGGAGCTAGTCAAAGTTCGTGATATTACCGTCACCTATGTTCGTATAGAAACACAACCAAGCTAAAGAAACCGAAGCTCATGGACAACCCTCTTGCTGGCCTTAGATGAATAAATTCCTTTGCAGCCTAACAACCCTCAGTGCCCACCGTTTCCAGGAAACGGTGGGCACAACAGAGTCTTTATCAATAAAAAAGATATGGGTTAAGCGTTCGCCTACCCAACCAGACTACGAGGCTAGAGGAAGTGCTGGAAATCAGGATTAGCACCTAAGGCTTTAACAGCTTTTTTGATGTCTTGAGTACGATTTTTATTAACGACGAGTGTTGCTTTGCCATGGCGTACAACGACAACGTCTTCGAGGCCAATAGTGACAACGACTTCATCATCATCAGATGCATAGACAATACAGCCTTGAGTATCTACGCATAGGTGCTGAGCCATTTCGACATTCGGCTTCTCAGCAGATTTGAGGAGACGTTCAACCGCATTCCAATCGCCCAAATCGTCCCACCCGAAGGAAACCGGCATAACCGAAGCTTTGTCGGTTTTTTCCATCACAGCGTAGTCGATACTAAGCTTGGTTAGTTCGGCGTAGGCATCGGCTCCTTTAGCTCGCAAAGGGCCCATGATTTCAGCCGCGTGGGCATCTAGCTCTTGCAGCATAACAGCCGCAGGGAAAATGAACATGCCACTATTCCAGCTAAAGCGACCACTAACAATGAAGGTTTCAGCAGTCGCTTGGTCAGGCTTTTCGGTAAAACGAGAAACCTGATAAGCAGGCAGAGAATCGTAGGTGCCGATCGCGTCGCCCTGCTCAATATAGCCATAGCCGGTAGCCGGATAGGTTGGGTTGATACCAAGCGTTGCGATCGCCCCTTTTTCACTGGCTAGTGCGGCGGCAGCTGACAATGTAGCTCGATAGGCATCCTCATCAGCAATCCAGTGATCAGCCGGGAAGAAACCGGCGATCGCTTCATCGCCATGGCGTTTAGCCACCTCTAACGTAGCCCAAGCGACGGCTGGAGCCGTATCTTTCCCTTCAGGTTCAATTAAAAGATTGGACTCAGGCAACTCAGGTAATTGTTCTCTGACACCATCAGCTAGGTGTGAAGCTGTGATCACCCACAACGAATCCCAATTACCAGCTAATGGGAGCAGACGCTGGGCAGTCGCTTGTAGTAAGCTCAGGCCACTACCATCAAGGCATAGAAACTGCTTGGGGTGTTGACGGCGGCTGACGGGCCAAAATCGCTCACCTTTTCCCCCGGCGAGGATCACGGGTATCACTGTCTGGGCCATAGAGCGGACACTCCAAATTTTGTCTGCTCTATCCTAGCCATTGCCCTCGGTAAGCAGGATATAATCACCGTAATATTTGGTTAACAAATTGTTGAAACTTCTGTAAAGTACCCTTCACATGAAGTTTCTCCTTGGGCTGAATTTAGTCCGGTTTCAGTGTGGTGCTGACGTAACTGTAGCTATGTGAGGATATATGACGCCGCCGTCTGTGGAAATGACACCCCATCAGTCTCGATCTGTAGAATCCCATGGACAGTCGCTGTCGGCTCCTCTAACACTGGTTAGTCCACCCCTTGAAAGTACGCCTCGGAAAAGACTTTATCGCTGGGCCAAACGTTTTGGATGGGCCGTCATCTTTAGTGGTACGGCACTAGCCTCAGCTCTGGGAGGAGCCTTATTTGCCGCCTCTCTGCCCCTGCCCAGTTGGCTAGCTGCAGAAGCTCCGCCCCCGCTGAACTTAATGGAACTTTGGCAGTCTGGCTTTCGCTATCAAGTCACGCGGCCTGTCAATATTTTGGTCATGGGGGTTGATTTACCTGATGCAGACGCAGGCTCAGACACCTTGTTTTCTGGCCGGGCTGACACCATCCTGGTGACCCGCATCAACCCTGAAACAGGGAGTGTCGATTTATTGTCTATCCCCCGTGATACTCAAGTCAATATTCCAGGGCAAGGCATTGACAAGATTAATCACGCTAATTTTGTGGGTGGTCCAGAACTGGTTACACAAACGATTCAAGCAAATTTGGGACCGGCTCCGATTGATCGCTATGTGAGTGTTAGTACGGGAGCCCTGCGGGAATTAGTGGATCTTTTAGGCGGAGTAGAAGTTCAGGTTCCGCAACGCATGGTCTACACTGACGAGACCCAAGGCTTATACATTGATCTGGAATCTGGGTGGCAAACTCTAAATGGTGATCAGGCTGAACAGTTTGCTCGCTTTCGGGCTGATGGCAATGGGGACATTGGGCGAGTACAACGTCAACAAATACTCTTAAAAGCTCTCCGCGATCGCCTGACTCATCCCACCGTTATCCCCCGTTTGCCCCAGATAATGCGCGTCATGTTGCGGTATGTTGACACCAACCTAACCGTCGAAGAGGTTTTGGCACTGGTAAACTTTGCCATGGAAATTGAACCCGATGACCTCCACATGGTTATGTTACCGGGACGATTTAGCGCACCTGAAGAGTATGTTGCTAGCTATTGGATTTTGGAGCCGGTAGCAACCCAACAAATTATGAGTCAGTTTTTTCAGCTCGATGCGATTACGCTGCTATCACTCGATGAAATCGCGTTGCTTTCTGACACCGATAGCCAGTCGATGATGAACTTGCCCATTGCCGTTCAAAATGCATCTGGTGAAGAGGGCGTTGCTTATGATGTTGCTGAATACCTTCGTGACCAAGGATTTCGCCGAGTTTACATTGTGCCGGACTGGTTTAGTGAGATTCAGCGAACACAGGTCATCGCCCAGCGAGGTGATTTGGACAGCGCCAGTATACTCGCATCATTATTAGAGGTCGGGAAAGTCGTTTCTGACTCTACTGGGGATTTAGAGTCGGAGTTAACGGTGCGGATAGGGCGTGATTGGACGATGCAGGAAGCGGCCTTGGATGAACGGGAATCGGCCTTCAATGAAAATGATTGGGAATCAGATGAAAATGATTGGAACCCAAGGCCCGATGAATATGAGTCACCTACATCGTGGTAGTAGCTTCTGAAATGCACTATGTGAGCACAGTTCAACAGTCTAGTTCAGGCGTTCACTAGCAACTACAGAGAAACAAGCAATGTCTAGCTGGCATGGGTGGATTTTGAAACTAGGAGGCATTGTCCTGCTAGCCATAATCTGGCTCCTGCTGATGGTGCAGCCCGCGATCGCTATACACCACTAGGAAGCCTGGTCCATCGACTCAAACAGAAGCAATATCATTCACCTTGGCGGCATGATCGACAGGTTTATGCATTTTGCCATAGATGTAGAGCTATGACACAGAAAACTGCAAGCCCTCTCAATTTCTAGGGCAGGCTAACGACTACATCCCGTTGAATGGCTAAACCGATCGCACGCTGGAATAAGCTTTATTGAAACATATTCTGCTACATCGCTAGTTGTAGCAGGACCTGCAGCAGCACGTTGGTTCCGTTCGCCAAGTCTTCAGGCGCAGTATACTCTTTGACGTTGTGGCTGAGGCCATTCACACTGGGCACAAAAATCATGGCAGTCGGGGCGATCGCGGCGATCATGCCTGCATCATGTCCCGCCCCACTGGGCATCCGCTTCACGGAATAGCCCAAAGCTTGCGCAGTGCGTTCCACACATTCAACCATGGCAGCGTCAAAACTTACAGGGTCAAAGCGCGCCAGCGATTGATAGGTAACCTCCAAGCCTTCAGCCGCCGCGATCGCCTCAACTTTCGCCTGGAAATCTTGTTCAGCTTGCTGTAGCAGAGCCGCATCCGTATTCCGCAAATCAGCCGTCAGCCGGGCTTCCTTGGCAATAACATTCACTAACCCTGGTTTAAGTTGAATCGAGCCCACCGTGGCCACCTGATTGCCGCCCATGGATAGGGCCAATTCACGGGCAGCCATCGCGATCGCACTGGCCCCATAGCCCGCGTCATGGCGCAGATGCATTGGCGTAGTCCCCGCATGGTTAGAGATGCCCTTAACGGTATGTTCCCGCCAAGACATTCCC
>JBCBTQ010000062.1:0-26277 GCA_039818605.1 Cyanobacteria bacterium J06639_14
AGAGTAAGTTTAACTGTTTACCATGGCGAAGATCTTAAGGACTCTCAAAGCCGCCCCATTTTTATCACTATTCTCATGTATTATGGCGTTTGCTGCCTAAAATCTTCAAGACTCTGATATAAGGGCTTGCCATTGATTCGAAATTCATAAAAATATCTGATGGTCCTAAATATCTGTGTCTGATTGCTTTTTGAACTGCTGTATCTCGCTCTTTAGAGATTTTTTGATTCGCTTTAATTCGTCTTCTTAGCCGGTCATAAAATGTCTTTTGATTTTGATTTCAAAAAAAATAACCATGAATCCTTCGGTTAATGCACTTAAGTCATCTATTAAAGTTCTTTTTGTCGAAGACGATGTTATTGATCAGCTGGCATTTAAGCGATTGGTTAAACAGTTAAACTTACTCTATGAGTATACAATTGCTGGTTCATTTAAGGAAGCTTATTCTATTTTAGAGCGTCAGTTTTTTCATGTTGCCATCTTGGATTTTGAATTGGGCGATGGCACAGCAATTGAGTTGATTTCCCAACTTCAAGAAAAACATATCCCGTTTATTGTCGCAACCGGCAGTGGCGATGAGCAACTTGCGGTGCAAATTATGCAACAAGGTGCCTATGATTATCTGATTAAAGATCCTGAGCGCCACTACCTTACAGTTTTGCCCATTACCGTTGAAAAGGCGATCGCGCATAAACAGTACGAGGCGCAACTACGACTATTGACTTATGCCATCCATAATGTCCGTGATGGCATTTATATTACCGATGAAAACCATCGCTTGCTGTTTATTAATGATGCCCTCAGCCAGCTTTGCCAGTGTTCTCCTGAAGCCGCTATTAACCAACCTATTCAGGTCTTAAATCAGAGCAATCTGACAGCGCTTAAACAAGCTCAAGAGGCCTCTGTTCAAGAAGTTAATCTTTTGAACATTGAAGTAGAGATGACTCGCGCTGATGGCTCATCCTTTACAGCCTTGCTCTCTGAATCTTGTTTGCAAGAAGGGGAAACTCAAATTCAGGTTGGTTTGCTCCGGGATATCAGTTATTTGAAGCAGGTAGAGCAGGACCTGCAGGGGGCTCGCGATGGCTTAGAGCAGCAAGTGGAACAACGTACGGCCCAATTGCAAAAAACGAATCAAGCTTTACAGACCGAAATCCAAGAACACAAGCGTACTGAAATTCGTCTACGCGAGAGTGAGCATCGCTATGCTTCGCTGGCAGCAGCAGTTCCTGTCGGTATTTTTCGTACCGATGCGATGGGCAATTGTACATATGTGAACGATCGCTGGTGCCAGATTACAGGGCTGACCTTAGCAACTGCGTTTAGAGATACCTGGCAAAGCTGTGTCCATCCTGATGATCGCAATCAGGTTGCGAGTGAGTGGCAGCGATCGCTTCAAAACAACTGTCCGGGCCATTTCGAATGTCGCATTCAGGCTCCGAACCATGAAGTGCGTTGGGTGTACGGCCAATCTGTTGTGGAGCAGGATTCTGATGGGCATGTGATTGGTTATGTCATTACCTTGACCGATATTGATGCCCTCAAGCAAGCTCAGGAGTTGATTGTCCACAATGCATTGCACGATCCGTTAACAGATTTGCCCAATCGCACGCTTTTACTAGAGCGGCTTAAACTTGCGATTAATCGCGCTAAGCGTTTTGAAAACTATCGGTATGCGGTTTTATTTCTTGATTTAGATCGGTTTAAGGTTGTCAATGACAGTTTGGGACATGCTGTTGGCGACCAACTCTTGATCGCAATTGCTAAAAGACTGCAAATGCGCTTGCGAAACATGGATTTAGTTGCGCGATTGGGCGGTGATGAATTTGTGGTTCTGTTGGAGGATATTAGTGATACTGAAATCATTATTCAAATTGTTGAACGTATTCTCAAAGATTGTCAAACGCCATTAAGTATTAATGGCTATGAAATTTTCACGGGTTTAAGTATTGGTATTGTTCTGGGTGATCAGGCTTATCATCAAGCCTCTGATTTGATTCGGGATGCTGACATTGCTATGTATCAAGCTAAAGAGCAAGAGAGCAATTCCTACAAGTTTTTTGATGCCAATATGCATACTCAGATTTTGCAGCGTCTTACGCTCGAAACTGATCTCCGTAAAGCATTGGAACAAGAGGAGTTGACGGTCTATTATCAGCCTGTTTTCAATTTGTTGGAAAATAAATTGGTGGGATTTGAGGCTTTGGTGCGCTGGCAACATCTAACGCGTGGTCTTATTGCACCGGATGATTTTGTCCCCATTGCCGAAGAAACGGGATTGATTATTTCGCTTGACAAGCTGATGTTGTCGCGATCGTTTCAGCAAATTGCAACCTGGAGACGTAAATTCCCGAGATTTTTTCCCTTGAAAGTTAGTGTCAATCTATCAGCCCAAGATCTTCGTCAAACGAGTTTGATTCAAGATATTGATGACATCCTAACTCACACTCGTTTGGAAGGTGACTCCATTAACTTAGAGATTACGGAGAGTATGTTAATTGAGGATGTCGATCAGACAATTGAGTTGCTAACTCAATTGGCGTCAAGAAATATCCAGATCAGTATTGATGATTTTGGGACTGGGTATTCATCGCTGAGTTATCTTCATCGCTTGCCTGTACATAATCTAAAAATTGATCGTTCTTTTGTTGGCCAAATGCAAACAGGAGACCGCAACTACAAGGTTGTGAGCACGATTATTGCTTTGAGTAAGCAATTGGGATTAACGGTTGTCGCCGAAGGAATTGAAAACCTTTTACAATTGCAGCAATTGCAGAAACTAGGTTGCCAATTAGGGCAAGGGTACTTATTTTCTAAACCTCTTGAAGCTCATGAAATTGAAAAGTTATTTTTCCAAGCTCCTTGAAGCACGGGGATTAAGGTCTGGATGTTTCTCTATTCACTGTGCTTCGATCACTGTGCTCCGAGGTAAAACCCACCCAGGTCGATAATGCGAAAGCTATTTTCAGTTTGATCCGCAGAAGCGTGATCAGCGGTTACTGACATTCTATAGCTGTATCAATTCTGATATTGGTTGATGAATCATAGACATCAGTCTCAGCTTGCTCCACTATTCACCCCAGTAAAAGTTGTCTGAGTATTGCTTTGTTTGCATGGCCAAAGTAGCGCAGAGGGATTACGTTCGGCTAATCCTACAGAAATTATTGCATCACTCAGATGAGTTACCCAAACTGTTTATAATTGAGGGCACAAAATACGGACTGGCCAAGTGCTTTGGCTTTTGTCATTCATCCTGGTGAACAGTCCGTCCCCCGAAGCAAGGACCCTCTTTCTCATGAAAGTCGTTTATGACCCCGATCAGGACATCCTCCAGATTGCGCTCGTCACAACTGTGATTGAGGAAACTGCCCAGATCGCACCTGGATTAATTCTTGATTATGACGAAGACGGACAGGTAATTGGCTTCGAAATCAGAAAGGCGTCCACTAAGACCGATAGTCCTTACGCCATCTCTTTCGATGTGGGTAAAGCCAATCTCAACAAGCCCTTGCCTAACGTCACAGAGTAAGCTGCTCGACACCTTCCCGAAAGTCATGGATTCATGACTTTCGGTGGGCATTTGAAGTTAAACAACTGGTTACGAATCTTCGGTCAATAGTAATTTAGGTTGGGGGCGTTGATGCCTCTGCCTAGTACTTGCTGTTCTGCAAATACGTTCAAGATTGGGTGGATCATGACAGAGTCTGTGCGAATTTTAATGTGTGCCCCACAGCACTATGACGTGGATTATGTAATTAATCCGTGGATGGAAGGTAATATCCATCGCTCATCCCGCGATCGCGCCCAGGAGCAATGGGAGCAGCTCCACCAATGCCTTAAGGAGTGCGCGATGGTGGAGTTGGTGCAGCCCCAGCTTGGTTGGCCAGATATGGTCTTCACAGCCAATGCTGGCCTAGTCCTCGGTAATACGGTTGTCCTGAGTCGTTTTTTCCATCCGGAGCGACAGGGGGAGGAACCCCATTTCCAAAAGTGGTTTGCCGACCAGGGGTATACCGTCAAGACCTTGCCTTCAGGGTTGCCTTTTGAGGGTGCTGGTGATGCTCTTCTGGATCGTGCCGGAGGATGGCTCTGGGCTGGGTATGGGTTTCGCTCTGAGCTTGACGCCCATCCCTACTTAGCTCAGTGGCTGGACGTTGAGGTGCTTTCCCTCCGGCTGATTGATCGCCGGTTCTATCACCTGGATACTTGTTTCTGTCCGCTCACCAATGGTGACTTGCTCTACTATCCACCTGCCTTTGATACCTATTCCAATCATTTGATTGAGCGGCGCATACCAGCATCTCAACGGATTCCAGTCGATGAGGTCGATGCCGTTAACTTTGCCTGCAATGCGGTGAATATTGGCCAGACTATCGTTCTCAATAGGGCCAGTGATGACCTCAAGCGAATTCTGACAGCGCGCGGGTTGACGGTGCTTGAGACCCCTCTTACCGAATTTTTGAAGGCAGGCGGGGCCGCCAAGTGTTTGACACTGCGGCTAACAGAACCCCGTCACGACTCGCCTCAGGTCTCCTCTATTCAAAATCGAGTCATTCATCTGGAGGGCCATCTGTTGGACTCTGGTCTGGTGAATCGAGCCTTGGATACCATTGTGGCGGGTGGTGGCAGTTTTCAGGTGTTGCGTTTTGACTTGGGTGAGCAGCGCCAGGATGTCTCGGTTGCAGAGGTTAAGGTGTCAGCTCCGGATGCGGCGGTGATTGAAGACATCATGGGGCAGCTAGTCGATCTAGGGGCTGTCGTGGTCTCGCAAGATGTCGTTGCCGCTCATCTAGAAGCCGTTGTGCAGGCGGGCGTCGCACCGGATGATTTCTATGTGACCGCTATTTATCCGACAGAGGTCTTGGTCGGTGGGCAGTGGATTCGCGTACAGGGGCAGCGCATGGATGGGGCGATCGCCATCACCCAAACGCCGGATGGCCCAGTGGCTCGTTGTAAACTGCTGCGTGACTTGCAGGTGGGAGAATCGGTTGTTATCGGCAGCGAGGGCATTCGCACCAAGCGCACCACCACCACCCTAAAGCAGACGTCCGCAGAGGAATTCAGCTTCATGGGGGCGGGTGTTTCGAGTGAACGGCGCGTGGAACTGGTGGTGGAACAAATTGCCTGGGACTTGCGCCGAATTCGTGACCAGGGTGGCAAAGTGGTGGTTACGGCTGGTCCCGTTGTGATCCATACCGGGGGCAGCGAACACCTACGGCACCTAATTCGCGAAGGCTATATCCATGCACTTTTAGGTGGGAATGCGATCGCCGTCCACGATATTGAACAGGCGCTGATGGGCACTTCGCTTGGGATGGATATGAAGCGGGGGGTTTCTGTCCACGGCGGGCACCGGCATCATCTCAAAGCCATTAACACGATTCGCCGCTGTGGCAGCATTGCGGACGCGGTGGAGCAAGAGGTTTTGCAGAGCGGGGTGATGTACGAATGTGTAAAAAACAGCGTACCCTTTGCACTGGCGGGGTCGATTCGCGATGATGGTCCACTCCCGGATACCCAAATGGATTTACTCCAGGCCCAAGCAGACTATGCTCATTTAATTGAAGGAGCTGACCTCATTTTGATGCTCTCGACGATGCTGCATTCCATTGGGGTGGGGAATATGACTCCTGCTGGGGTGAAGATGGTGTGTGTGGATATCAATCCGGCAGTGGTCACAAAGTTGAGCGATCGCGGATCCCTGGAATCCATTGGCGTGGTGACAGATGTGGGGTTATTCCTCAATCTGCTGGTCAATCAACTCAACAAGTTAACCGGTGAGTACGCTCGGATTTGACGCAACAAGTTATAGTTTCTGCATATCCAACCTGCTGGCGATGATATGCAGAAACTGTTTATCTCAGAAGTTTGTGTTGTTTTTAGCCCGCCGTTGACTCGCAGGCGGGCTATCAGCGCAGACAGGCTCGGCGTCGAATTCACGTACAAAGCAGGATTTGAGGTTGCGGTCATTGATCGTCAGCTAGGGACGGGATTTACCCATAAGTCTTTGGATCAACCAGAAGCGGTATCGACAATGCCTCTAACTCCCTTGACATTGGTGTTTTTAGGTAAAGGACGATCGCGCTAAAGCTCTATGCTCACTAGGGGGCAGGTTGATTAAGCACATCCCTCGCTTCTCAACCTTAGCCCCCGTCTTGATCAGAATGTACTGTCTGAATAAGGCCATAAACAAAACAAAAAGAGGGTACCTGGCAGCACCCTCTTCTGAATCATCAGATCAGTTAAACCTTGAGGCGTCAGGAGACTACAAACTTAGCCCCTCGGCAGCCTGAACTCGCTCGACCTGCTTCTTCTTAAGTACCAACATGATCTGAGTCAGCATGACGGCAGCTAAGAAAGCAATCAGTCCCTTCACACGATTGGGGCTCTGTAGCACAATCTCAGTATCTACCTGACCAAATCCACCCACGTTGGGATTCGTGGTAATTGCAGTTCCTGCTGTAACGGCATCGCCTTCAGCAACAAGCATCTCGGGGCCCGGCGGCACAGATACAACCACAGAATCGCCAGCATCGGTCTGAATAGTGACATCGTAGCCACCTGCATCCAGGGGCGAAATACTCGCAACGGTGCCTGTTGCACTGGCATTTACAACTGTGTTGTTACTGTTATCACCCGTCGGATAAACCTGACCACGGCCTCGGTTACCCCCTACATGGACAGCGTACTTCCCAAACTTGATGCTCTTATCCTGGCCGGGGTCAGGAGACAGAACTGGAAAAACAATTTCCTGGTACTGCTCACCGGGTAGTGGCCCCACAATGACAATATTTTCCTTGTCGGGCGCATAGGATTGGAAGTAAGTGCTGCCGACTTCTTCCTTCATTTCTTCTGGGATGCGGTCAGGGGGGGCAATTTTGAAGCCATCAGGCAACATGAGTACAGCCCCTACGTTGAGGCCAGCTTTACTGCCGTCGCCTAATACCTGCTGCGTATCCAGGTCATAAGGAATCTCGACCACTGCTTTAAAAACAGAGTCTGGTAGTACTGCTTGAGGGACCTCAACAGAAGTCGGTTTCTCGGCTAAGTGGCAATTGGCACAGACAATACGGCCAGTTGCTTCGCGCGGCGATTCATAGTTTTGCTGAGCCCAGAAAGGGTATGCCTGGGCGGGCTGGGGCATCAGCACACTGCCACTTAGAATTACAGCAGCTGCTGCGATCGCCACAGACAAGCGCGCTGCAAACTGCGGCCAGGATGCCAGTTGCAGGCGAAAACAGCTTTTCACAACTCGGGTCTTCATTGGGACGTTAGCTATCCACGTTTAATAGAACAATACAGCACACAGCATCAGCTTAGAGGCCGATACCTTAAGTCCACCAGGGATTTTCGTTGGTGCGGAAATCGGTTTCGGTCCAGGGAGACAAGGAGACTTTCCCATCCTCGGTTACGTCGGCGTGAGCGAGGGCCAGCGATAACGGTGCTGGACCACGAACAACCTTACCTGTGGCATCGTATTGAGAACCGTGGCAAGGACACTTAAATTTGTTTTCGCTAGCGTTCCAAGGGACGACACAACCCAGGTGCGTACACACAGAGTTAATGCCATATTTCTCAAGGCTGCCATCTTCCTTGACTACGAGATAAGTTGGGTCACCTTTGAGTCCCTGTGCTAGAACCCGTTCTCCGGGAGTATGATCCGCCAGGAACTCGCTGGCTACGACGTCCATCCCTAGAGAATCCTTGGCAATGGTGCCGCCTCCAGCCGCTCCACTAGAGGGCGGGATAAAGTAACTAATGACGGGATACAACATGCCACCAACTGCGCCAGTTGCTGCCCCCAACGTTAGAAGATTCATAAATTGACGACGCCCTAAATCAGGCACGTCCGACATTCCAGAAGCTTGAGTCATATTCCAGGATGAGCTTATTTAATACAGACCCCATCAAACAATCAGAAACGTTGCGAGGCAAGCCAAAGCTTACCCCTTAGCCTGCGATATTGATTAATCTAAACAATCATCACAGGTCAAAAGCCCTGAATGCCGTTCAATGAGAAAGGGTCAGGAAACTACTAAGTATTATTACATTGACGGGTTGCCGCGATCGCGTTGAACCCCATCTAAGTAGCCTTTTGCCAGAGCAAAATACAGCCTGCCCTCAACCACTAAGCGCCTAACAGAAAGTCCATCGGTCACGATTCAGTTCCTCAGAAAAGCTCCCTACCCCGCTTGTCACACTAGATTCCACCCTTGTGGCTAATCAGGGATGGTGACTGTGATAGCGTTCAACTGAAATGTGAAAGCTAATATTAAAAAATGTTACTGACACTATATGAGGGAGGCTAGCTCATGAATGGAGAAGAGTTGCACGAGCTCATCGTGTCTAAGTGGGGATATTCCTTTGATGTACAATTCCGTCGACTTCAAGATCAGGTTTTTCTGCAAGTGATGTGGCGTTATCTAGAGCAAGTGTCTTTTCCTCTCACGGAAGAAGAATACCTGAACCATCTCAATGAAGTGGCGACGTACTTGGTGGGATGGGGACAAGCTGATCATGTGCGGCAAGTGATCAGCGCGACCCGCGAGCGGCCCCGTCTTGGTAAAGCCGTTAGTATTCCTCTCGATCTCGGTGAGCGGCGTTCTGAATGGTTACTGGATAATTTTTAGAAATACGGCAATCTCCCCAGTAAAGATTGCCACTCGTACCACTGATAAGTCCGAATGACATGGACGCTCAAAGAGACGTAAAAACACCTCAGGAATAGACTTTCAAAGACCGCTTTAATCTATAACAGGGCTTCTCCTTAACCATATCTTAACTATGGTGATAAGGTCTGATCCCCTGCTGTTTTTGGTCTTGAGCGTTGCCGGAGTAGACCTACTCGTTGCTTCAACATCCGTTAGGATTAAGAGAACTTAAAAAGTGGAGATATTCTGTGTTTTTCTTGAATTGTTATCACTAAAGAATCAATATTATTGTGATATTTCATGACGAATAGATGGGAAGAATTGCTCAGTAAGGATTGAATGATTGGGTGCTAACATTACGATGACGATTTCAGATTTTGGGGGCCTATTGTGATCCGCTCTGTCACTATGCCGCTTCAAGCGACACTACCGACCCTCAGCGACAACAGTCGGCTGAAATTGTTCTCAGGTTCGGCGAATGTTCATCTTTCGCGGGAAGTTGCTCGCTATCTCGGGATCGACTTGGGGCCGATGGTGCGCAAGCGATTTGCCGATGGTGAGCTGTACGTTCAGATTCAGGAGTCGATCCGAGGCTGTGATGTCTATCTGGTGCAGCCAACCTGCCAGCCCGTAAACGATCATTTGATGGAACTCATGATTATGATCGATGCCTGCCGACGGGCTTCAGCTCGCCAAATTACGGCTGTGATTCCTTACTATGGCTACGCTAGGGCCGATCGCAAAACAGCGGGGCGCGAATCAATTACGGCTAAGTTGGTTGCCAACTTGATGACCAAGTCTGGAGCTAACCGAGTGCTGGCTATGGATCTACATTCAGCCCAGATTCAAGGATATTTTGATATTCCCTGCGATCATGTGTACGGATCGCCGGTGCTCATGGACTATATTGCAAGCAAAAATATTGCTGATTTAGTCGTCGTTTCGCCTGATGTGGGTGGGGTGGCTCGGGCTCGAGCTTTTGCCAAAAAGCTTAACGATGCTCCACTGGCGATTATTGACAAACGACGACAAGCCCATAACGTGGCTGAGGTGATGAACCTAATTGGTGATGTCCGCGGCAAGACAGCTGTGCTGGTTGATGACATGATCGATACGGCTGGGACTATTTGTGAAGGTGGTCGGTTGCTACGCCGAGAAGGCGCAGAGCGGGTCTATGCCTGTGCAACCCATCCTGTATTCTCACCACCCGCTAGCGATCGCCTCTCTAGCGGTATTTTTGAGGAAGTTATTGTCACGAATACGATTCCGGTTTCTGAAGAGCGTCGATTTGACCAATTGACAACGCTATCGGTTGCTAATCTTCTGGGAGAAGCTATCTGGCGGATTCACGAAGAAAGTTCCGTCAGCAGCATGTTTCGTTGATCGTGTAAATATTCGCAATACGTGCGAAATCCATGCACCCCGCATGTAGAGGCGCAAAATTTTGCATGTAGAGGCGCAAAATTTTGCGCCTCTACATGCGGGGTTTCGTGTCTCTACATGTCTGTATCGACAATGAAATCGGGTCGGTATTGTTTAGGGATTGGCCAGTCTGGATTTTCGCCACCAATAATTAGAGTCTCAATCTCAACATATTCATGGCTAAACTGCTCTAGGGCATTAATGAGGATGTCGAGTGCGATCGCATCCGTTGTGCCCAAGTCAAACCAGCAGCGCGCCCAAGTTCCTTCATACTCGACCTCACCCATGTTGTGCATGAGAGAAACTAAAGAGTCTCCTGGACGGGGCTCAGTGTAGTTCATATAGCTGATTTCCAGCCCTGTGTCCTGAACCTGCAGATTCTCTGCATTGAACCCGCCTAGTTTGCCAATAAAAAACCAGGAACTAAAAATCTCATCAACATATTGTTGTTCCATCACAGACGGGATAGTGGCAAAACTTAGCCAGATCCAAAGATTAAAAAAATCACATTCCCGAAATTGCACCTGCATAGCGATAACTCTTGCAATGCCTCCCAAAACTATGAACTTGCTGAGTAGAGTACTGGTTGCCACCAGGAAAGTCTGCCTGAGGCAGGCCAGCGTTTACCGAATCCGACCTCCATTATGGGAAATAGGTGATACCTGTAGAGACGCGACATGGCGCATCTCTCAATGAGAGGGGGAACCGGATTTAGTCTTAAACAGCCATGAACTGGCGCTGGCACTACCTGTTAGCAACAGGAGTGACACAATAAATACCCCTTTTAAGCTTTCTGCAGACAAAAATACCAGTTCTTGTACCGTTTGCGTTTCTTTGTTACCCAAGAATGCTAATTTTTCCACAGATATGGTTTAGATAAGCGCCTTTACATTCCCCCACTTATCCATGCCTGACGGCGTAAAAATATCGCCTCAGGCCTTCAATATTCGGCTAATCCCCTTAGGTGGTTAGTTGTATGCCGGTCGGTATAAGCTGAGTAACCCAAATGCCTAAGTCTGGATCAGGAATGTGCGATCGCACCCGTGCAGCAATGTCATTGGCCTGGGCTTGATCAGCGGCCAAGGTAAAGACAGTCGGTCCTGAGCCTGACATGAGCGTCCCCAAGCCCCCACAACTGGCCAATGTTTCTTTCAGCTCTTTGACCTTAGCGTGGGCTGGCAGCACGACCTTCTCTAAATCATTGTGAAGGTGCTGGCCAATTCCCTGCTTGTCCTGTTTGGCAAGTTCACTCATGATAGGTCCAGAACGGACTGACTCCTGACGATGCGGTCCATCAGCATGAATGTCTACATAGGTTGAGGCAAAATGCTGACGGTAGGTTTTGTACGCCCAAGGTGTTGACACCGTAAGGCTGTGATACTTGGCTAGAACTGCATAGAGGGTATCAACACCATACAGCGAGTCGATTTGTTCGCCGCGTCCGGTTGCGATCGCGGTTCCCCCGGCAATACAAAACGGGACATCGGACCCCAGTTCGGCTCCTAAAACCTGCAGTTCTCCTTGCGTTAAGCCTAAATTCCAAAGTAGATCGAGTCCTACTAACGTGGCGGCGGCATTCGTTGATCCCCCGGCTAACCCAGCCCCCACCGGAATCTGTTTCTCAATGGTAATTTCGACTCCACCTTGAGGCCGCACTACCTCCGGAAACTTTGCTTGGAGTAGCGCCGCTGCTTGGTAAGCCAGATTCGTCGTATCTGTCGGCACCTCTGGATGATCACACTGAAGGCGAATTTCGGGCGTGACCAGACTGCGAACCGTGACGCGATCGGCCAGACTGACACTCTGCATGATCATCACCAGTTCGTGATAGCCATCGGGGCGATCGCCAATCACTTCCAGGTAGAGGTTGATTTTGGCCGCAGCCGATAAAGAATATAAGCGCATTGCCCTTTAATTACTGATATGCCGTTACTGAGCCGGTTCAGAGTCTTGTTGATGCTCTTTCAGCATCTTATTACTCAATGTCACCCAGTTCGTTACACTCAGATCTTCAGCCCGGACATTGGCCGCAATACCTAGTTCAGCAAATAGGGCCAGCAACTGAGGTCGTTCAATCACACTGGCAAGATTGTTGCGGAGCATCTTGCGTTTACTCGCAAACCCGAGTTTGACAAGTTGCTGCAGTAAACGCGGATCCTTTGCCTGTAACGGAAATGGCCGTGGACGGAGACGAATCACTGCTGAGGTGACCTTGGGGGGCGGTTGAAACGCCTTGGGGGGAACGGCACAAACAATGTCGCAATCAGCTAAGTACTGCACTTTGACCGATAACCCACCAAAAATCTTCGTTCCGGGTAAGGCGGTGAGCCGCTCGGCAATTTCTTGTTGCACCAGTAATACGATCGCATCAAAAGGGGTGGGATTAGGCTGTGCCAGGGTACCTAACAGCTTCTCCAAAATTGGCCCGGTGATGTAGTAAGGAATATTCGCAACGACTTTATTGGGGATCTGGAATTCGGGATGATTGGCTAGCTGCTGAGCCAACTCCATCTGCAGAATATCGCCCTGCAATAGCAGGAAATTGCTGACTTGTTCGAACTGATTTTCTAACTTACGGCAAAGGTCATAGTCAATTTCGACTGCGGCCACTGCCTGCGCCTGATCTAGGAGTTTTTGAGTGAGCACCCCAGTTCCTGGCCCAATTTCCAGAACGCGATCGCGATCGTTCAATTCTGCGGCTGCCACGATTTGATTGAGAACCTTCTCACTCCGTAGCCAATGCTGCCCAAATCGTTTGCGAGGTTTTGCTGAAAAGGTCACTCAGACGCAGTCTCCAGTTCGCCATGAATGCGAAACATCATACCAATTGGGGCTTGGGGTTGGCGATTTGGGATGGCCGCATGCTCGTATAGCAATCTCTTTGCTTGCATCCCGACTTATGAACCATAGATATGAGCCATAGAAAAGTTACCTGACATTAGGAATGTGGGCTATGGCATGCCCTGCGATCGTGTGATATCGATTTTGCAAGTAACCGCTATAGCTTCCTGATGTGTAGCGGTTACTTGCAGAATCTGCAGGAAATGACCTGACTCTAAATTACCGGAGTCGTTTGCCGCATTGGTGTTCCCTCTTGGGCACTGTTTTGAAGAAACGCTTCGAGTTGATCGGCACCACCGATATACCGACCACCCAGCCAAATTTGAGGAACCGTGATGGGTGTTTTGGGGGGCATCATTGGTAAAACTCGGGCCAACATTTCATAGAGGTCACGGGGGTTGCGAACGACATCATGGTACGCGTAGCGAATCCCAGCTTCCTGTAGGTAGGCCTTAGCCCGTTGACAGTGAGGGCAGCCGTCTTTGCCAAACAAATGACTTCCTTTGACCGTTGTTTTGCGCGCGTGAGCCGTAATCACGGCTTCGGTCAAAACACCTCGGTTGAGAGCGACACCTTGACTAATGACCTTGCCATCCACCATCACAATAGGGGCATGCCATCCCCCTTTAAGGAGTGGCTTCCACCACTCAGTCAACCACTCGCGAATATCCAAGTTGACTGGAATACCTGCCAACTCAGTTTCTAGGGTGTCACGAATCACGTCCTTGGTTAACGCGCACTCACCGCACGGAATCTTGACCTTGAACGGTCCCCAAGCGCCGGCCCAGCGAAACAGCGTAACGTTAACTTCTGCGCGTGTCATGGTGCGTGTCCTCATCAAAGTTTTTTGCAGCCGATGTTTGAACTATCTAGCGATCGGATGAGTTTTAGATGAGCGCTAACTGATGAGGGTATAAAACTTAGGTGATATCTGTTTGAGTTGGAGAACCTTGGCTGGGCATGAATTTGGAATTCGGAATTCGGAATTCGGAACACTCTTTGAGAAGGACGCTAGACGCGAAGTGACTTCTCGGAGAGTAGCCTTGCGGAATAACGTGGATTCGACGCCGATTCTGTCTTCGCTGATAGCCCGCCCGCGAGTCATCTGCGGGCTCAACACGAAAACTCATTTCAATGAGTTTTCACTGTCACCTTTGCCACGCAAGGAATATAGCGCCTTAGTCTACTTCTAGTAGACTTTCCCAATTAGCCCGCGATTCATCAGCGGGCGGGGGTAAACGAAGCCAAAATGGGGCTGTCGAACTCACGTTACGGAATACCCTTCGGGAAGGGCATAGCCTAGGGAATTTGGAATTGATGAATTTGGAATTGCCTTCTGAGTCTGCTGCCTAACGTCGAGCAATTAATGTGCGGTGACGGGGGCTGTTGAATTGGGTTGTGGGAGGCTCGAATCCGGCTTCGACAAATGCCTGTGCCAAATCCAAACCAAAGTATTGATCGAGATAGGGTTCGGTGCTTTTCAGCAAAGTCAGGACATAGGGCGGGAGCTTGGCTAGAAACTCACTATGCGGGTTCATATCCATGAAGGCAAAATAGCCACCCGGACGTAAGAGGCGATGGGCTTCGCGTAGAACAGCTTTGGTTACGGTGGCTGGTAGTTCATGGGCCACTAAACAAAGGGAAACCAAATCAAACGATCGCGCTGCCAATCCTGTATCTTCTGCCGCTGCATGAACCCATTGAATGGGCTTGTTGTGGGGCTGCGATCGATAGTTAGCAACGGCTAGGTAGTAAGGTGACAAATCCACGCCGGTAATGTGGGCTTCGGGATAGAGCGCTTGCAAAGCAAAGGTACTCAATCCAGTGCTGCACCCCAAATCGAGAATGCGTTGGGGCGGTTGGGGGAGTTGAGCCTGCAGAATATTGTGGTAGCTCTGGCGCAATTTTGCATCGCCTGCGGCTCCAGCCTCGGGCCAAATTTTGGCATGCACGGTTTTTGCTGCGACTTCAACCTCCATGGCCGGTGCCCAGCCTAGATTGCCTTCTTCGTAGGCATGGAAGGAAGTGAGGTAATAGTCGGGATAGGTGAGGTTCGCTTGGGTAAAGTGAGCCAGATCGGCTTCCCAAGTGGGAGAAAAATCTATCGCTTCGCCCCTAGAGCGAAGATTTTGGCTCTCTTGTTGCCAGTAAACCCCCATCGTGGCGGCCCGTTTAATCATCATGGCGCGGGCTTGACGTTTAGCAAAGTTGGCTAGGGGGGCGATTGCCAGCACACCATTTACCAAACGCGCGATCGCAGTACTAGCAACACTACCCGTCAACGTAGGGGAACTTACAGCCATTGGTCTCAATGATTTTTGTTGCTTTTCTACAGAATATGCGGAGCATCATCCTGTTTACGAGCAGTTTAATGCATCGAACGGATGCTTCCATCTAGTGGCTGTTTCATTTCATGTAGATTAATGGCGCGTCAACCTCATGAGCCAAGTGCCGTCAGGCGATATTGAAGTTAGAGAAGTCGAGCCTACTCTCGTTGGCAATATCTTCAGCGATCGCTGGTCAACACCACGCCCAGCCTGTGCCACATTCTGAAAAGTCATTTCAGAGACTGTTCAGAATCATTTCAGATTACTTTCTTCAGGATTCAGGTTGATTTCAGATTGCCCTTCTAGAGTCAGTTCAAGCTCATCAGAGAGCCGTACATGAAAGCCCATTACTCTAGAAAGCACCATGTTTATTCTGCAATCTGAACACGTCAAGTACTGCACCCTCAGCAACCAAGTTGCAAACAAGACGATGCAAATGCCGGGGCTAGAGTATCAGCGTAAGCTGTACGTTAAAGGTGAAACCTACGAGCAGAAAGACAGACACACTGCCATACAACAAGCGCGACAAAAGCTATTAGACCTGAAGGGCCAAGCCACGTTGCTAGTCGAAGCCGGTGACACGATCACGCTGTGGCACCAGGATAAAGTGGCTCAAAAAGTTAATGCACTTTGGACCGTCGATCTCAAGAAGCTAGTTGCTGATATGCGCAATGTCGGCGGCATCCAAATCAAAGAACGGCTATTTCGATTGAAGACTTATCGACAGTGTTTCGTGGGTAGCGAAGCCGTGGACTGGTTGGTCTGCCATCTCGAAATTTCGCGGGAAGAAGCCGTCCAGATTGGCCAGCGACTCATCCAGGAAAACTGGATTCACCACGTTCTTGATGAGCAGACCTTTCAGGACGAGTACTTTTTTTATCGGTTTCGCTGGGATGAGCAGTAGACATCTGCAGTATGCTGCCTCAATAGGAGTTTTCCATTGGGGGTGAGGAGACGAGATGCAAACCTTAGATCCGCAAACATCGATAGGGTTAGATGACGCGATCGCGGCGGCTCAGGAGTATTTACTCTCCATTCAGACATCTGACGGATATTGGTGGGCGGACCTCGAGTCGAATGTCACAATTACTGCCGAAATTATTCTGATGCACAAGATTTGGGGCACGGATGGCGATCGCCCCCTAGCTAAAGTGGAGCATTACTTGCGATCGCATCAGCGTGACCATGGCGGTTGGGAACTTTTCTATGGTGATGGCGGTGACTTGAGTACGTCAGTGGAAGCTTACATGGCGCTGCGACTATTGGGCGTTCCGGCGAATGATCCGGCTCTGATGCGAGCTAAGGACTTCATCCTGAAGCGGGGTGGCATTAGCAAAACTCGCATCTTCACCAAAATGCATCTGGCTTTAATTGGCTGCTATGACTGGCAAGGACTGCCATCCCTCCCCGCTTGGGTGATGTTGCTGGAGCATCCGTTTCCCTTCACGATTTACGAACTCTCTAGTTGGGCCCGCGGCAGCACCGTACCGTTGCTGATCGTCTTTGATCAAAAGCCGGTTTACATCGTTGAACCGAGCTTTACCCTGGACGAACTCTACGCCGAAGGCATTAATAACGTTCGTTGGGAACTTCCTGAGAATGGTGACTGGAGCGATCTCTTTCTCTGTCTGGATAAGGGATTCAAGTTAGCTGAGTCCGTTGGGTTGAGGCCATTTCGTGAACTGGGTCTCCAGCAGGCTGAAAAATGGGTGATCGAGCGCCAGGAAGTGACCGGCGACTGGGGCGGCATTATTCCGGCGATGCTCAACTCGCTGCTGGCGTTGCGATCGCTGGGCTATGACGTGAACGATCCCATTGTGCGACGCGGCATCCAAGCAGTGGATAACTTTGCAGTCGAGACGGAAGATACTTATTGGGTGCAGCCGTGTGTCTCACCTGTGTGGGATACAGCTCTCGCAGCCCGCGCGCTCACCGATTCGGGTTTGACTCCCGATCATCCCGCGCTGGTCAGGGCTGGGGAATGGCTACTCACCAAACAGATTTTGGACTATGGCGACTGGGCTGTGAAGAATCCCCAAGGGAAACCCGGTGGTTGGGCTTTTGAGTTTGAGAACCGCTTTTATCCCGATGTTGATGACACTGCTGTAGTCGCGATGGCTTTACAGGATCTCAAGCTGCCAGATGAAGCTTTGAAAGACGCTGCGATCGCCCGCGCTGTGCGGTGGATTGCCACCATGCAGTGTAAAACCGGCGGTTGGGCTGCTTTTGACATCAATAATGATCAGGACTGGCTGAATGCGATTCCCTATGGGGACCTCAAAGCCATGATTGATCCCAGTACGGCTGACATTACAGCGCGCGTGCTGGAAATGCATGGACGCCTATCTCGGGAGCCTGGGCTGGCCCATCGCTATGCCCAAGACCTAACCGATCGAAGACTGGCGCAGGGCTTAAACTATCTCATCCACGAACAGGAAGCGGACGGTAGCTGGTTTGGCCGCTGGGGTGTGAACTATCTCTATGGCACGAGTGGAGCCCTGAGTGCGCTGTCTTTTCTGTCACCTGAGCAGCATCAGGGCGCGATCGAACGGGGGATAGCGTGGTTGGTGAGCTGTCAAAATGCTAATGGTGGTTGGGGCGAAACCTGCCGTAGCTACAACGATCCCCGCTTAAAAGGGCAAGGTCCCAGTACCCCTTCACAAACAGCGTGGGCATTACTGGGGTTATTAGATGCGGCTTTTTGCCTGAACGCCGCTGCCGCAAGTGCCTTGAAACGTGGCATTCAATATTTGTTGACAACCCAAAACCCTGATGGCACCTGGGATGAGACAGAGTATACGGGCACGGGCTTCCCTCAGCACTTTTACCTCCGGTATCATCTCTACCGTCAGCATTTTCCGTTGATGGCTTTAGGACGATATCGCGAACAATTCGGAACGGGTTTTCTCTAGCAAAGACTATGTCGCGGTATGTCTACTTCTACAAACCTGATCTCTGTTTCACCAGATAGAGGTGCGATCTTGCTGGCAATACTTGAAAGCCCATGAACTCTTTAAACAGAGCCAGGAGCCAGTTCACGCATGAATTCTGGCTCCTGGATGCTGTACCTAAAAAAATTGTCGGCTTAAATTACACGCTGATGTTCTTGATGCCTGAGGCCGTCGCGTAACTTAGTCCGTTACTTTACGCGTTGTAACACGAGGCTCCATCATTGTGGAATATACATAGCCAGCCAGGACAGCGCCCAAAATAGGGGCCACCCAGAATAACCAAACTTGCCCTAATAAAGCGCCTCCAGCAAACAAGGCAGGCCCCAGACTACGGGCCGGATTCACAGAGGTGTTGGTAATTGGGATACTGATTAAGTGAATCAAAGTGAGTGCCATACCAATGGCGATGGGAGCAAAGCCAGAGGGGGCCCGTTCGTCGGTTGCACCTAAAATGACGATCAAAAAGATGAAGGTCAGCACAACCTCAGCGATTAAGCAGGAAAGCAAGTTGTATCCACCGGGTGAATGAGCCCCGAAACCATTGGTAGCCAAGGGATTTGTGCCTGATAGTTCAAATCCGGCCTGGCCGCTAGCAATCAGATAAATAACAGCGGCCCCTAAGATCGCTCCCAAGACTTGAGCAATGATATACGGCAACAATTCCGAACCCCGAAAGCGGCCTCCAGCCCATAATCCGAAGGATACCGCTGGATTAAAGTGACCACCCGAAATATGGCCAACGGCATAAGCCATGGTTAAAACAGTCAGACCGAATGCGAGGGAAACTCCAACAAAACCGATTCCTAAGGGAAAATTAGTGCCATCCGCCATCACTGCGGCTGCAAAAACAGCACTGCCACAGCCCCCGAAAACTAACCAAAAAGTCCCCATAAATTCTGCAAAGCAACGCTTTGTCAATGGCATATCTCACCTCTCTCTCTAACACATTAAGAAATTTAAATCAGACAAGACCTTTGTAAGAAGGTTTGCCCCAGTAAAACTACGGTGAGATTGTGACGGAATTGTGAAGATGCCCCCTAAATGCCACCCGTTGCAGTTCGGTATTATCCTCATAGAGCCTGATTCAGAGATTTATTGTGCACACGTGGTCGTGTTGTGATGAGCGCAAACTGCATGGGCGATCGCTGCAATGCTGAGAGTATCCGTTGTGATTTTTGGATGGGTGATCTTCAATTTCTTTGATATGATTCGCGATTGTTTTGGGCTTCCGATTCGATTAATGCAGCCGTTCAGCGATCGCATCATGATGGGATTTTCTATCAGTTCTTTTGTTTGGCTAATTTGAGCGCAAGGGTGCCACCCAAAGCAGTGGCTTGGCTGCATCGCCGCAGTATCCCCTCCCTCATCGAGTGCGTTTTCCTGCAAGGTTCTCGAATAGTACGTTCAGGGTAAGCTTTGCTCTTGGCTGTTGACTCACTTGGCTTTTTAATGGGCACGGCCAAGTTTGAGAGCTTTAAATTGCTTGGCCTAATTTAGAAATATGTTGATTGAAGTCGGCCTGTGGATTAGATGCTCGCTCCTTCATGAAGGTTTCAAGATCAAGTAATTCTCCCAGTGAAACCCCTGAACGTATTTGGGCTGCCAGAGACTCCTCATTGTGATAAGACTTCTCTGCCCACTCCCAAACTTTTGGTAGGTCTAAACTTTTAAGGAAAATAACCCCATCAGCGTCCCCAAAGGCCCAATCTCCTGATTTGACTGTCGTATTTCCGAGGCGGAGTTCGTCACCAATGTGGCCTATTCCCTTCAAATCTTGAGGGAGTTTTAAGGGGCCAATCGGGTACGCACCGCCACAGAAGATCGGCACCCCAATCGCGATCAGCTCAGTCGTATCGCGAACAAGTCCGTCAACGATGATGCCGCCGAGCCCTTTGCGACTGGCTTCAGTGGCAATCAGATCGCCAATTAAAGCAACCACCTCATTTGACGGGTTTGTGATGACGACGATGTCACCAGCTTTGGCCTGATGGATCCCAGCCAAGATGGTGACCAGATCATTATTGGCCTGGACGGTAATAATTGGACCCGCTAATTTCATTGCCCGGTCAATAGGCTTGAGACTGACTGGCGCAGAACCGAATGAGATATCTGCCCGAAAGGCCGCATCGGCCAAAAGGGCGCAGCTATACTTAGTTTGGAAAATTGTAGAGAAGTCAGTCATTGCGGACTCTTTCAGGCTGAATGGTTATTGATGGAACAAAGATCGTACCCTATTGCTTTGTCTGACAATACTTCTAGCCATCGCCAAGTAATTGAAGCAACTCCGTTTTTTAACTATCAATCCTCTGCAAAATAGTCACTATCGATTCTCTTAAGTTCATACGTTGCTTCAACCGTAACGCCAACATTGTTGTCGATCATATATTCAGCCAACAAGGATCCATCGATGAGGATGATCTTAGTCTCGATATTTTTAACGTATTCGGTAGCTTCTCTTGTAAAGGAGGACGTTGTAATGAAAATGCCTTTCCGTGCTCTTTGGCCTTGAAGCGCTCCGGCAAATTTTTGAATTTCTGGGCGACCGACGACAGATTGCCACCTCTTGGCTTGGATGTAGATGATGTCTAGACCAAGGCGATCTTCTTTAATGATTCCGTCTATTCCTTCATCACCAGAACGACCAATAGCTTGACCTGCTTCCTTGCGGGAACCGCCATATCCCATTTTCACGACGAGGTCAACAACAAGTTCCTCAAAGAAAGCCGGAGAACATTTTTTTACTATCTCGAGAATCTCGTTAGCCAAATCGCTACGAAGGCTCTGGTAAGCACCTTCAAGAGATTCCTCCGGTGTGGAATCATCGGAAGAAGTCAAATTTGGCGAACCGGTTTTAGTTTCTGTCTTGGACCTGCGAAAGTTTCTGAACGCGATGAATTCGTCAAACTGTTGAAGAAAGGCAACATTGATGGTTGACGGGCTTTCATTCAGGACTTGTTTACCGCGATCCGTAATCTGGAGTTGACCCCGTCTAGGTGACGACAGCAAACCTGCCTTTGTCATGTATGTCCGTGCCCAACCAACTCGATTATCAAATGTCGGTTGCTTTCCGCTCGGAAGAAGTTCGCGACGCTCTTCTTCAGTCAACTCAAACTGTTCGGCTAGCTCTTCAATAGCCGAGCGGAAGCGATGAATCTCGCCATCTACCGCAAGACGTAGAAGCGGAAGCATGATTGACTGATAGTCTGGAATCGCCACAGTTTCTCTCTAACGGCTAATGATTATGACTAGTCTTTGTTAGTCTCTCTGCGCCTGCTGCCGGATGAGCTTTTGTACACTGATCAGGGCTCGATTCAGCTCTGGTCCTTTATAGCTGGGGTTTTGCAGATAAGCCTGCTGCTCCTGTTCCAGCATTTGTACATCTTGCTGAACTAGGCCATCCAGCATTTTTTGAGCCGACCCAAAGAGACTGTTTTTGATCCAGCGGCGAAAGGGAATAGGCAGCTTATGCAAGCGATGAAATGCCTGCAAGGACGTGAAATGAATAAGATAGGCCCGCGTATGGGTTCCCCCCACCGGACAGAACAGGCAGCAAATCTTGAAGTCCTGTCCCAGGGTCGAGACCCAGTTGGGGTATGCGTAGCTGACGTTTAAGTCCTCAGGATGAAGCTTCCGGAGACTGGGGAAAAAGAGCTGCGAAATGGACCAGATTTTGTCGATGCGGTAGTAACTCTCAGCCTTGTAGTGCACATCCACACGTTGATCGGTCACTGTTAAGTCATCCAGAACTGGGTTCGCCCAAGCCTGATAATCATCGTGGAGACGCCCATGATACATGTCCATCAAGTTCTCGATGAGGAACGAGTAGTGGGCTGCGACATCAATAACAGATACCGTGGCAATGTAATTGAGATGATCCCACTCTGGCAGTCGCAAGGGCTCAATATTTTCAGCTATCAGCCGATCGCGATCGCCCGGATAGAGCCAAATAAAGCCATCCTGCTCCTGGACGGGATAGCTCCGGATGCTGCAGGTTGGAAGTTTCTGATGAGCCGCCAGATACGGCACATGAGTACAGTTACCAGCAGCATTAAATCGCCAGCCGTGGTAGATACATTCCAATTCCCCAGCAACCACTTCGCCCTGACTTAACCACACTTGCCGATGGGGACAGCGATCTTCCAGCGCTTGTACCTGTCCCCCGGCATCTCGGAAGAGGACGATCGCGTTGCCCCACAACACGATGCGCAGGGGTTGGTCCTTGACTTCATCCGCACGAGCAACCCCGTACCAGTGATTGAAATTAATGCCCAGCGATCGCACATCACGTGCCATATCGGATGAAACAGTCGGTTGAGGTGCTGCCTCAGCAGCTAGTTGGGAAGGATTAGCAACCATAATGAGCCCAGCAAACGCTTGCGAGTAGAAACGCGAACAAACATCTAGATTTTGAGAATCCCTTCAGGGTTGACCGAATAGATAGGACGCCGCTGAGCGCCCTCACCATGCAAAATTGCATTCGCCGCTAACAAACCACTACTCACGGCCCGTTCCATGAGTCCACAAGGGAACGGCATTTTAACCCAATCCCCTGCAAACAGGAGATTGGGAGCTGCAGTCGTTGTTTCCGGGCGAGTTGCAAAACTACCGGGGGGAAATCCGGCAAAGTTTTTCTGGTTCACCAACTGCTTGTGTAGCAGCTGAGCGTCTTTCAACTCGGGCACAAGCTCATAAAGTTCGGCCTCAAAAGTTGTCAACAGGGCTTCCTGGGTGGGAAACTCCCGCTCTTTGTAGCAGTAGGCATGAAGCTCGACGACACTGCCCCCTGTACGCTCTGCCCAAGCAATATAGTCGTCTTGGATACGGTGGTACAGCGTAATACTATCCGTCAGGCGGTAACCGGAGAGTGAGGTAAATAAGCTTTGCTCCCAAACAAAGTCACGATCGAACCAGAACCGACCCACAGCAAAGGGATCGGCCACTTGAAGCTGATCAACTTGAGACTTGACCGTAGTCTCAACTGCACCTTCTGACAACGACAATAAATGCTTAATACCGGGGATGTCGGCTGCTAGTACGTAATAGTCTGCTGTTAAGGTTTGTGCGGATGGTGCGTTATCTGGTGAGGCGATCGCGACAAGCTGAATCTGATCCCCTGATCGCTGTAAAACCTCATAGCGGGTTAAATTTTCTCGTGCTGGACCGCCGAGCACCTCTCCTTGGGCACTATAAACCGCTCCATGACAAGGGCAGGCATAGCCCGCCTCGGTTGTCGCACCAGCCTGTACCGTACATCCCTGATGGCTACAGGTCAGGGAAAGGGCCTCATTACTCCCTGGTTTGAGGCTAAAGACGCGATCGCCAGCCCCAAAATATTCCATATCTTCAGTACTGAGGAGCGGATTACGATCGACCCAAAAAGGCACCGCATCAGCTACAGCGGCTCCTTCGTGGTAAGTTAAACCGGCAATTTTGCCATCATCCCATTGCAGACGACTAACCGTTGCCCCGGTGATTACCTGGCCACCGTTTCGCTCGATCGCCTCAACGAGGGGATCGACAAGACACCGCCCCATATCCTGGCAGGTGCCGTTAAATGCTAGCCCTTCCGGATTCCCAAAAAAGTAGAAGTGAAAGAACTGCATCAATTCGCCCGCACTCATCACATCCGGAGCATTCAGACTGGACTTGGCAAAAGGCAGAAAATAAAGGTCATAAAGGCCTTTAGGAAAATCTTTTTTGACCCATTCGGCCACGGATAGTTGATCAAGTCGCTCAAAGCTCTGGGGATTCTGAAATCCAGTAATCTCCCGAAACACCTCCAGATGCTTCAACTTCACCAGATTGATCCCCCACTTCAGCCGATTCGGAGAAGACACTGCCAAGTCAATGACGTTCCAGGGGAACGCCGAATGACTAGGACGGAAGACCTCAGGCTGATAGCCATCTTTGTATGCGACGGAGTAGAAATTGAGGGACTTAAAGTTTTGGCGAATGTTCAGCTCTTCGACCAGGCCAAACAGGTTGTAATACTGAGGAAAGAAGCCATGAAACCCATGCTCCATCATGAACTCATCATCACCCACTTGAATCGGCCAACTGGCAATTTTGCCTCCCAGTTGGGGCGATCGCTCCAGCAAAGTTACCTGAACACCCCGCTGGCTGAGTTCATAGGCGGCCGCAAGACCCGCCAAACCACCCCCAACAATTACAGTCTTCAGTGGCCGACCCGCTTGCCTTGGTAGGTCTAGAGGGTCTTTTTGGTGAACTGTGGGCTGAGGTTTACTGAAGCGAGAATATCCGACTCCAGTTGCCAGGGTTCCAAATCCAAAGAGCTTAATAACGGTCCGACGAGAAAGCGTTTGAAGAGAAGAAGATTCCGAAAATCGATCCATGAATAAGGAATAGTTCAACAAACAGCGAGTGCGATTCTATGTAAGGAGAACACCATATTTACCAGCCAGCTAAGGCTGTAGGGGAGCTCTAACGGGAATAGTCGTGGTCACTTCCCTGCGTATGGTATCCTCCGATAGCGGTCCGCAAATCCTAATCTAGTGCCAAGTTTGCACATAGTGGCCTATGCTATCGAGATTTTTTATCTTTAGCTGCCATAATCTCTCCGATATGGCGAAAGACGTGAAATTTATAGGCTAAAGAATCGGTGTCAGAATACAGTCTCTGTACGAGGCGTGCGAAGGGCAGATGAGTGGAAGGGGGATGGGAAGCGATCGAGGTGCAACGCTTACTATGACGTTCCCAGAGTACAGAATACGAAAAGCTACTTAATTGCATGCCGATGCTAACCAAGCTAATAAGGGAAATCGGGGCAGTCGCTCAGCGCATTTTGACTGAGCTGTGTCGGCGACGCAGGAGTTTAATCTTTTGGGCTATTTTTCCAATTGTGGTACTGGTGCTGAATGGCCTGATTCTTGAGGAACGGGCCCAGTTAACCACAGCTACAGCCTTTCAGCAGGCCGCGCCCCCTACTTTAGTCGGGGCAGCGCTGTTCTTTAGTTGTCTGGGAGGCAGTGTCGCAACGGTTGTCGCAGAACGTGAACAACAGACCCTGAAACGCCTTTTTCTATCACCCTTGAGTGGTGTCTCTTATTTTTTAGGAATTTTTGTTGCCCATTGTGCTATTGGCATGGCTCAAACCATCTTGGTATGGGCGATCGCGACTAGCATTGGGGCCAACTTTACAGGATCGTACCTTTTGGCCTTAATAACCATTTTGCTGAGTATCGCGACTTATGTTGGTGTGGGATTTATTTTAGGAACCCAATTTGCACGGCGGACTGAGGACGTTAACGCCTTGATTGCCGCTTTTGGTGTGCCTTTATTGATTCTCGGAGGTGCATTTTTGCCCACGGCTTTGTTTCCCGATACGCTGCTGAACTTGGCTGGGTATAACCCCATCTACCACATGATTGAATCCTTGGAGGGCGTCATAGGAGGAGATGAAACGTGGTCAGCGATCGCCCCTCATTTCTGGTTTCTGGCCATTTTCGCGGGAGTCATGGTGATAACTGGTTGGTTAGCTTATCGTCGCATGTTGCAGGCAGAACGCCAGTTGTAACTGACCGGTGTCTTAAGCTCGCTTAAACCTGGATTTTCTAAGGACCGTCTAAGTACACAAATTTCTACTTAAGTATGATATTTGGCGGAGAAAAATATTAATGTAGCGAATTTGTCAAACTCTTTTTACATTTTTCAATATCTTCGACAGAAGCTTGCGGAAAACTCTTCCCAAAATGGGAAGAGTTTGTAAATAGGCGCTGGAGTTTTCTAGTGCTGTTTACCAAGTGTTGTTTCTCAAGTTGGTGTGCTTATGAGTGAACCTATGCAACTCTCTCTGGAGCAGCAGTTCAATCTGCGGTCCTTTGAAACTCAAGTTCAAAAGATGAGTCGAGAGCAGGCTCAAGATTTCTTGGTCAAGCTCTACGGACAGATGATGATGCGTGAGGCCATGTACAAACAGTTCCTTAAGCATGAGTGGGGGATTGACTCCTCGTCAGCGGCTTAGGGCACCATCGTGTTGCCATGAATGAGGAAGCGTCCTTCTCTTGCTGAATTCCAATGAGGATTGAGCCGGGGATGTTGGGGCGTTCACCTGACATCGATTGAGAA
>JBCBTQ010000063.1:0-25915 GCA_039818605.1 Cyanobacteria bacterium J06639_14
CCGTTCAAATGGACTTACCAAGGGAAGGCTTTGAAGGCTTGAAAAATGGTAGGGGTATTCCCGCCAGGGAGTACTAGGAGGCGTAATCATTAAGTGAAGATAGCTTTAAGTTAAGTCACTGTAAAACTGTAAAGGCTTAAGTCTAAATTACACATTAATCCTATTGGGATCACTGATATACGCAAGAAAATTATTCTTGGATATCAGGCAAACTTGATATTTATGTGTGAATACATAATCTGCATGTAGTCAGTATTCAAGGCTCTACAAAGGAATACTGAAGTGCTCAAGGTGATTGCAGCCTCTTTCACTAAACCCACAAGTTCCACACGCTAGATTAATGGTTGATTGTGTGTTTCTAAGGAATCGACAATCCTTATTTAAAGCTCTTGGGAAGGGACTTTATTAATCTGATGAAACCCGTTCTGAAACTGCCTCATTCCTGGGAAATGTTGGTTCTATACAGTTAGGAACCCCGACGGGAAGTCTGTTCTTTCACAATGCTTAACCAGCCGAGAAGCAAGACAACTCTTTCGCGGTCTCTATCCTTAAGATGCTTGAAAAGCAGGCTCACTAGAATGACTTACTGTTCTTCAAACGCCAATAAGACCATCCGGTCCAATCCACAACAAGTGGGGATTTACGAGTGTGAAGTCAAACTCAAGTTCAGATTGCTCGAAGAGGGTTTGACTGAGTGCGATCGCGAACAACTGCTGAAGCTGTTGATCGATGCCTTTGCCTACGGGAGTGATGAGTTTCTGGAACCGCTGCAAACGGAAGTGGAGGTCCAAGAGGCATCCGAAATCGAGGCCTCCCCTGAGATGCGACGCCAGCTCATTCGGCTGCGCAATGCTAAGGGTATGAGATAGCCTACTAAGAGCCCTGATTACTTTGTCTTATGAGAGGGTGTAGATCAGCTTATCTTTTAACTGTTTGACACGGACTCCTCATTTGTCTATATTGAACAGTATTGCAAAGCACAGGCCCCCATCGTCTAGAGGCCTAGGACACCTCCCTTTCACGGAGGCGACGGGGATTCGAATTCCCCTGGGGGTATTGGGTTAGGGTTTGTACTGAGTGGCTCTCGCAGGCATGTAAGTCTTGCGAGAGCTTAACTTTGGCAGCTGTTTTTAAATGTGAATGGCCGTTAGATAGTTTTAAATGTGTCTGGCTCTTCTTAGAGATCCAGACACATTTTTAGGCCCAATTTCAGGTGGTCAGGTTTGGGGCGGTCTGGGGCGATCGCTGCGATTTGCTGGTAACGTGATGTGCAACTTCTTAAAAAAGAGTCTCACCTCTAAGAGCTAGAGCTGCTAGGGTTTCTAGCGCTTCTATGGGATGAGACCATGTTTGATGTCGAAGTCGGGCTTCGTTTCTACCACCACTGTCAGGGTTTGCTGCAGCACCAATAGTCCATATCCCACTGGACTTTCGGTCCATTCCAGCAGCGCTACACCACGACTGCCTTGAGGAGCGGCACTAACTGGTCGGTTGGGGCCCGCTTCCTGTTTGGGTATCTCTATTAAAGCTTTGGGTCGCTGAAATAGCACTCACCATTCAGCGTAGGGATATAGTAGAGGCGTTCTCCTTACGAGCAGAAGTCGCCCAAGTGTGAACAGTCGATAGGTGAGGTCATAGGTCAGCCGCATCGCTGGTTCCTGGGCAAAGTCGCGAATCAGAGATTGATAGCTTTGCCAACTGATATTTGGCAAGACAACCCGGTCTGGACTCTGGATGAGGGTAGCGGTCATCATCGTCTCCAGGAGAATTGGTCCGAGAAGATTGCAGCTCCTTTAGGGTAAACATACTTAAGGTCACCCGCTGAGGGAGTCTGTCAACACAGTCGCAAATCGTGACCATACGTCAGGCATATGTCTGACTAAATTGGAGCCTATGCAAGCTGCTTAGGGCTCCTCAATCGTGTCTCGTACTGGCAAATCAAGGGCGATATTGGTTTCTTGCTGGAGGTGGGCGATCGCGTCGGTAACGAACTCGCGGATGAACTGTTCGCGGCGATTGAGCTGGAATTGTTGCTGGACAACTTTACCGATGCCTCCATCCCCCCAATCTTGATTCTGCTGGAAATATTCCACGAAACTTTTGCCCGCAATCCGAGTTAGATAAGCCGCACTAATTCCTTGTACCCCTCGACTCGCAATCGCCGTCGCAACTGTGGTTTGCATCCCCAGCGCGAGGAGATTCAAGGCCCCTTTTACAACACCTAGTCCCGTCAAAGTTCGAGCCACGGCAAAGGCCAACTCCTTGCCTTCCTCCAGGGTGAGCTCAAATTGATAAATCCGTCCGAGTTCCACGACCATCTGTGCATTAATGGCAGCCGTTGCCAGTAGATCAATGACTGGCAGTGGCGTAGCCGCAACAACCGCCGCGTTAATCCACTGATAACGTTCAATCACAGCATTAGCGGTGTTCTGCCGTTGCGTGTGGATGAGCTGGCGGGCAGCTTCCCCGAGTCGCTGCGATCGCAGCAAAATCGAATCTGCTAGCAAGTTGGCCCCTTCGGCTCGGAGGACTTCTGTCAGGCGCTTTTCCAGTAACCAAAGGTCAGGCTGCATCTGAGCGATTTCCTTCGTAGTTAGCTGAATTGGTTGGGGATTCGCCGCCACATCAATGACGTCTTCGGGTGCGATCGCTGGTTGTAAGCGCGATCGCACCTTTTCTAGAATGATGGCCAGGTCCGGTTCAGGGTAGAGGTCGGCTTTGTTTAAAACCACAATGAGCCGTTTGCCAAGGTTTAGCAAGGATTCGGCCAAGGTATATTCCGATTGTCTGAGGTCGTTGTCAATGACAAACAGTAGCAGGTCGGCTTCAGTGGCTAATTGGCGTACCTGAGTTTCGCGATCGCGGCCAGCTTGGCTCGCCTCCAGCAACCCAGGTGTGTCGATCAGCCATAGGGTTTGCTCAATGCCCGGTAAACGTAACGGGTAGGTGGCGGTGGTGGTAGTGGTGCCCATAAGGACATTAACGTCACCTACCAACTCTCCCAGGAGTGCATTCACAATGGAGGTTTTGCCCACAGAGCCGACGCCAAACAGCACGATGCGGAGGTCGCGCTGTTCCCAATTATCGGCCAGGGTCTGAAACTTTTGGCCCAGAGCGGTACGGGCTACTTGATCTTGGATTTGCGCGACTTGCTGTTCGACGCCTGCGATCGCCGCTGAAGCCGCCTCAGTTTTGCTCTGAGGTAAAGGAGGACGCGATCGCCGCCGGGGTCGAACAAATTTGCTGACGTAGTAAAGGCTAACGCCTAGGGCAGCTAGGACTAGGACCAGAACACCCCAGAGAAATACTTGGGCTAAGAACGGCGAAAAGAGAGCGATCGTAGCCTGCACCCGCAGCACAAAATCGACCAACCATAGCAACATTCCCAGGACAAACAGGGCCCCGATGAGAATGGTCAATAGCCGCAATTGCTTCATGCTGCTGTGTTCGTTTCCAAATCTAGTATTAGTCAAAAGATAGACGCTTAGAGACGGGCTCTGAGTTAGTCTTTGGGGTGGGTTACCCTACTCATACCAATCTGATTAGTTGGGTTGTGCAATCTGCAACAAGCGCCCATAAGCGCTTCTACTGTGTCCAATGGATGATGAAAGCTGTTTCAAATTGGGATAGGGCTAACTACGAAGATGTTTTTGAACAAAGGAAATTCATATGGGACTCTTCGATCAAGTTGTGTCCGCCATCAATGACCCGGATAAACAAGCAAGTGCTTCACAAATTGGGCAAGTGTTTTCTGCTGTTCAGCAAATGAGTCAGCAAAACAACACTTCTCCTGATGCCATGCAGACAGCAGCGTCTGTTTTGGGGAGCTACATGCGCTCTTCTCTGAAAGAGAAACGGAATAGTCAGGGCGATGGCGTTGTTCAAGCGTTAGTGCAACAGGGTGCTCAGTCAGGACTAGCTGGCCAAGTACTCGGGCAATTACTGAACTCGGGGCAGCAGGCACAGGTGGTGCAGGCAATTTCGCAAAAAACGGGCATGAACAGCCAGCAGATCCAGGCAATGTTGCCGATGTTGGTGCCGGTTGTGATGCAGATGCTAAACAGTGGTTCCAACAATCAAGGGGCCGCTGCTGGCAGCAACAACCCGGTGCTGAATGCGTTTTTGGACGCTGATGGCGACGGCGATGTGGATATGGGCGATATGCTGCGAATGGCTGGTCGCTTCGCTGGATGATGTCCCCCCGGAACGGGTGCCTTTAAGGCACCCGTTCCGGGGACTCATGCAAGACGGGTGCCTACCAAACAGGCTCCAGTAAGGGACACGCCATCAAAATTCGTGCCACTGACTTCAGCACACAGCAAGTTCGCTCCACTAAGAGAAGCCCCGGCCAAGTTCGCTTCACGGAGGTCAGCCTCTTCTAAGTTAGCCTCCGTCAGCACCGCTCCCTGCAAATCAGCCCGTGAGAGGTCAGCCCCTTTTAAGTTAGCGCTACTGAGATTGACGCCCCGCAGGTCCGCACTGCGTAAATCAACTCCCTGGAGATTGACCCCCATCAGATTGGCCCCATTCAAGAAAGCGCCAGCAAAGCTCACACCGCTCAGAGTCGCCCCCATAAAATTAGCCCCGCGCAGGTTGGCTCCCCGCAGATCAGCCCCTGTCAGGTCAGCCTGCATCAAATTAGCGCCCCAAAGATTGGCCCGCAAATCTGCTCCTGTGAGCTGGGCACCTAACAAATTAGCCCCCTCCAACTTTGCTCTAGATAGACTAGAGCGAGCAAAGTTTGTCCCGGTTAGATTGGCCCCGTTGAGGACCACACCAGATAGATCCAGTCCTGATAGATCCTCATCCTCCAGATCAGCCCCAGAGAGGTGCCGTTGAGTTCCTTTGCGAATTGCCTCTACATCCATAACCTATTGAACTGAAAATGACTGGGCTGAAACTGGATAATCCCAGGCTTCCACCTCGGGGCTGAGTAACCCAGAACCCATACTGATCTTGACTGGAATCGCCGGTAAGCTCAAGCCTTGTTGTAGTCCTTTTACCATCAAAGTCAACATTTCAATCAGTTTGGGATCCCAGCGTTCTGCTTCTTTGGCCTGGCAGGTTGCCAGTGCTGCCGCAATGGGATCTTCAGCACCCGCTTGGTTTTGTGCGACAACTTGGGCCTGAAAGTAGCTGGCTAGCCCCAACATACGAGATTCTAGGGGGATTTGATCGCCTGCTAAGCCTGCAGGCTGACCGGTACCATCCCAGCGTTCTGTTTGGTGGGTAATGATGGTTGCGATCGCCCGCAAGCGTGACATCCGCCGTAGTACCTGAGCCCCGGGCACTAAAGGACAACTCGGCCCCGCCGAGGACGCTATATTTTCAGGCTTGAAAGGAGCTAGACGATGTAGCCAACCGGCTAGTCGCAATCGTTGAAGCCGCCAAGCGGGGAGGTCGATTAACTGCCCCATCATCTCTAGTAGCGAGACAACCTCTTTGGCCGCATCAGGATTTGCGGGATCCATAACATCGACTAGCTGAGCCATTCTGAGAAACGCCTGGAGTTCATTCGAGGTTAGATTTTGACTCAGGGCGTCGTCATCGGCGAAGGCTTTGTCCGGAACCTGTAAACGGCTATCTTCCAGGTATTCCAGGACTCTCGTGACAGCCGAACTGACAGCTTCTCCAGAAGCCGCTTCAGTGAGCTCGGGGTTGGCTGAGAGAATGTCCTCCACCTGTGATTGCAGCAACTTCTGTAACTCGGAGTTGTACTGTCCGATATGTTCAACTGCATGCTCTACCGTTTGGCGCACCTGGTTCGGTTCAAAAGTCCAGAATCCGTAAAACTTGCGCTCTAAATCGTGCGTGGGGATACCATGAACACCATAATCCTCTGGGGAAAGTTCCTGGCACAATACCATTGCCGTATAGTTGGGCGATAGAATCATCAAGTGCCATTCTTGGGCAACCGGATCTTCCTCGGTTAAATCAATCAAATCAACGTTTTCTCGTTGGCTAGTGGGATGACTGTGAAAGCCGGTCGCGGGAGCTGCCATGATGACAATCTGATGGGCGGCTTCGGCGATCGCACCATATCGTTCGGCCTCTTGCAGATACCACTTGCCTTGCTGAAAAGCTGTGATCACTAAGGGCTTGGAGTCTGTTGCTAGAATGCAATCTTCCAGAGCATGACAGAGTGCAACGAGCGTATTTTTGTAATACACCCCAAAATTGAGGAGAGTAGAATTTTCCTGGGATTGCTCGCGATCGCGAACCAACCGCTTCAGAATTGACCCTTCGAGCATTGCAATCTGTCCGTATCTTCAGTAACTGAATAGCCTTCTTAACATCAACAGCGTCTGGAAAAAGACCTGCCACTCACGGGGCTAAATCAATGTAATTAGTTTCCGCCAGAGGCAATTGTAAAAAATATAGCAGGGTCAGGCAGAAAGTGCAGGTACCCGTAATGGTTTTGTCGGCTCTAGGGGGGCCGATAGTGCCTCTTCCAAGGGGGCACGGCCAAATCGTGCTTCCAGAATGTCCATAACCTCACGCCCAAAATCCTTGGGATTTTGCCGCCAGGCTTGCAGACAAACTTCCCCAAACATTGATCCTAAGGGCTCTGGATTCCAGAGCAACTTGCGAGCAGTCCAGGGCATCATGCTCATGGGATCGTAGTCAGGCTTGAGAATATCATTGGCAAATGCGTATTCTTCCAGGTGGGTGTGGGGCTGCAGACCAATGAAGAAGATTGCAGGCTCTACCTTGTCACGCCCAAAGACTGCTTCCAGTGCCCGATGGTACGCAATGGTTTGCCGAATTGTTTTAGGGCTTTCATCAATGACATTGAAAGAATAATTGACCGACACCAAATCATTAAAGCCAGCGGCCTTGAGATCCCGACAATTCGCCAAAACAGTTCGCAAGTTGTACCCCATACGCATTTTTCGCACGAGTTCCTGAGAACCGCTGGTGATGCCAATTTCAAAATAATTCATCCCCGTCTGCACCATTAGCTGGCAGAGCTCTGGGGTCAGGTTGTCGGCTCGGATATAGGCTGCCCAGTGAATATCTTCCATCCCAGAAGCCACAATTTTTTGCAGCAATTCAACAGCATCGGCAATATATTTACGCGCTGGAATAAACTGAGCATCCGTGAACCAGAAGTTGCGGACCCCGCGATGGTAAAGCTGACGCATTTCAGCCACAATCTCATCGGCTGGGTTGATGCGTACCTGCTTGCCTTCAATGACGGTGTAAACGCAATAGCAGCAATTGTGAGGACAACCCCGCTTGGTTTGAACCCCAATGTAAAAGTCGTTTTCTTGAAGGTAATACTGGAATTCAGGCCATATTGTCTCAACGTAGGTATAGTTGCAGGCTGTTTTCTCAATAGGGGTAGGGAATTCGTGAATCATCCGATCGCGAGGCGTTGTTTCACCCACGACGTAGCAACGCTCCCCAGCAAAGCTTTGTTGCCTGAGAAGCTTCTCCAGCAATACCTCGCCTTCTCCTACCGAAATGACGGTCCCTTTGGGAAGCATCTTGCCGAGCTGCTCATAAAAGACACTGACAGCTCCGCCCCCTACGACTGTTTTTACCGCCGGTTGGTGATGCAAAGCCCGCTTTAGACCTCGCTTAATGAGCCCTGTGTTGCGCCAAAGCTCTGTGTAGTAAGCCAGGGTTACACGCAGCCCTCCAACAGCACCCCGCAGCTTGATGAAAGGATTACGGGCATAAAAAATTTCGAACGCATGTTGCAGCGGATTGCCACCGCGTCCCCCGACGGGCGCGTAAATCTGAATGTCACGCCAGGAAAAAACCAACACGGTCGGCTTAAATTCATCGATGCAGACATCCATCGCTTGCCCGTAGTCCAAAGGCGGGACTGCGCCCAGATCAAAGATGCGCTGTTCAGCCTCGGGAAAGCATTTGTGTACATGGTCGGCGAGATAGACAACGCCGATAGGGAAGATCGGGTTGCAGGGGAGGCGGACATACAAAATGCGATCGCTCATGGGAAATTAAAAGACTCGTCTTGGATACAGAATTGCCTACAAACTAAGCGCCGTGTGTCAACTGAACCGCTAACACAACTCTCAGCCCCGTCTTAACAGATGCCTGAGATTGGTTCATCTATCTTTACGTTCATCTTAACATCTCTCATCTTTGAGGCTGGGAGCATCCGCGTAGTTTTGCCTAATCGTTTGCATAGAGCTGGATTTTCCCGCTCTGGATTGCTAATGCCTGAAAATCGGCGTTTTTTCAGGGGGAACTGCTTAATGAGAGGGAAAGAGTGATGATGAAGGCTGCAACTAGCGCAACGAGACGAAAATGAAGGCAATATGTCGAATTCAATGAAAACTATGAAGGAGTTATTTATTTTGACGGATATGGTTTCCTCCAGAGTGGTCAATCCTATTAGAAGTAGGTTAGGGTCGGCGTTTCATCAATCTCCTTGGAACCGATAATGGATTCCCAACCATCTTGGTTTGTTTAGAACTGTTGAGTTTTGTAGCAACTTGTGGTGGATTTTGAAGGGTTGGTAGTCGCCTTTACAACCGGTCGGGATCAATCGGTGTTAACTTTCAATTAGTCGTGCATAGCGGTTCGCGCTTCATTACTTATGGCTCAGATTCTCGATCAACTACCTCCGGATCAATCCGAACCTATTCTTTGTTGCTATGTAAATGCTACTAGCAAGATGCAAGTTGTTCGTGTAACTAATATTCAAAATTGGTATTTCGAAAGAGTTGTCTTTCCTGGCCAAAGGTTGATGTTTGAGGCTGTTCCTGAGGCCCAATTAGAGATTCATACAGGTATGATGGCGAGTGCCATATTATCTGACACAATTCCGTGCCATCGCTTAGCAGTTGATTCTCAGGCACGGCAAATTTGGGCTCTAGAATTAGCCTCGAAGAATATGGATGAGACTTTAGATAGTCCGGAGCCAGCCACCGCCGCAATTGGTTCCTGAGAATCGTTGGAGCTAGTGTAAGACCTTGCGGTAAGCTGATTTCGACACTTGCTCCACTTTTATGGATCTACCTTCTTTTATCTGGCTTTGGCGCATTGCTGCATGGTCGATGGGGTTATCTCTATCGGCCTATTTTTGTTTGTTTGTAAGCGGAACTTGGTTATTGTCGGGACGATTGCAAAAGGCTCCAAGGGCCACTTGGGTGCGATCGCTGCACATTTTTCTGGGGGTGGGCATGGTCTCCCTGGTATTGCTACTCCTGAGCATCGGGATCATCGGTACTTTGGGAGAATATGGCACCTTAGGGCATTCACTTCATTTACCTGCCGGTCTTGTGGTGGTTGCCTTAGTTGGACTTTCGGCTTGGAGCGGGAGCCGCATCAATCCTAACCGTCCCTGGGCGCGACCTTTTCACTGGAGCATCAATGCTTGCTTGGGGATCGCATTTTCTTTAGTTACCTGGACAGGGTGGGAAGTGGTGCAAAAATATCTACCGTAGAAAGGCGTCCGGAATTTTCGCACATGATTCATTTGCCTACAAAAAACCGGACTGAAGTGATCCCTAAGGAAGCCTTCAGCCCGGCCGGTGCTCAAAGAGCACACGCGAGTCTACAGGATGTTTAAATAATCGCTCAACTTTCCTGCTGCAGCAATAGGGAAAAGCTCAGTTAAATTCAGGTATTCGCATCTGAATTTGCAAAATTGGATTAGAAGCATTGAGGGAACCCTGTTGAGATCACGGATAAATGAACCCAAATCCGCCTCTAAATTTATCTCCCTCAACACTATAGCTATTTAGGCTAAAGCCGCAGAAGTGTAAGATATACGACTATTTAGTTTCCGTACAATTAGGTATTGCCAGGGATAGCGCTAAAACACCCTGAGATTTTGTGTTTCCTGATTCTGAAATCGATGTGCCAGTCAGAAATCTGGAACACTAGCGCCCTGTCTATGAGGCCTCATTCGATGGGATGGGGCACGGTTTAAAACAAAAAGTCGGGCTGAAGTCTTCCTCTTCGGAAATCTTCAACCCAACCAGTGCTCAAAGAGCACACGCGAGTCTACAGGATGATTAGATTATTGCTTGTGCAGCCCATACACACCATAGGGAAAAGCTCAGGTAAATTCAGCTCTTCTGAAATTAAAATCTGTTTTTGAGCCCGATCGCGAGTCCTTGAAACCGGTTTCCCTTCTCTGGAATTTACTGCTTATAAGCATTAGGACTCCTTCTTGCGAGAAATCACGGAGGTGCAAAACTACAGGAAAACGTCTGATATTCTGCGCCCTCAACGACATCGGATTAGGAACTCAGTGTTTATGAGAAAACAACAAATTGCCGCTGTTTTGATATCAGTGGCTGGACTTCTCAGACAGAAGGATAGCTAAACTACACACATTCCTGGATGAGCACAGTAAGCTCGTACCAGATCTCACTTAGCAATAAGAGCGACTGCTTATGTTTTTTCCATGCTTTTTTCCCGATCAAGCTACACGGGAGACTTATCGGACCCGCAAGTTGGAAATGCTCAAGGCTATGCGTGACTCTTTGGAAGCACGGCTAGCCGCTCTAAATGCAGCGATTGAGACCATTGAGCGACAACAGGGGGCTTCGCCAGAATAGGATTAGAGGATAGAAAAAACTGTTCGTTGTTGTCGTGAATACCTGTTTTCCATGAAAATTCTCGGTAGAAATCTCATCTTGACGCTCGCGATCGCCTGTCTTTGTATCTGGGCTACGTGGGCGAGTTCCCCCAGCATGGCCGATATGAGTCCACTCCCCAGCACCATGATTCAACTCCCCAGTCAGTTCAGCGTTAGTGAAACGGGCGATCGCTTCGAAGAAGCACTGCAACAACGTCAATTAAATCTATTTGCACGCATTGACCATGCGCAGAATGCCGCCTCCGTGGGGAAAGAACTCCGCGCAACGCAACTGCTGATTTTTGGTAATCCCAATGTGGGAACACCTTTAATGCAGTGCAACCAAACTGTCGCGATTGACCTGCCCCAAAAGGCCCTGATTTGGCAGGATGCATCGGACCAGGTTTGGTTTGCTTATAACGATCCTGAATATCTTATGGAGCGCCATAGCCTCACTGGGTGTGAAAGCGTGATTGAACGGATCAGTGGAGTCTTGAACGAGCTTGCAATAGCCGCTACTGGGGCTTGATATGTCGAGACGCGATCACTCGCGTCTCGACATGAGATGAATTGCATTACTCATTCATATTTTTGTACGTGGCCACGGCTGAAGGCGAAATACGGTTCAAGTAGCGGAAAATCCAGTATTTGAAGACCGTATCCAAAATCACTGGGAAGGTTGCGATAAACAGAAAAATGAACTCCCGGTTGGCGGCAAATCCCAAATGCCTGGAGAGCCCTTCCAGCAGAACCTCCCAGCCGTGCGGGGAGTGGAAGCCGACAAACACATCGGTGAACAGGATGATAATAAAGGCTTTGGCACTGTCACTCAGGCCATAGATGATTTCATCCATGAAGCCTTTCAGTACGCTGACCTCGCGTTTGCGGTTCACTAGCAGGGTCGCAAACGCTGCCACGGCTAAAATGTCGGAAAAGACGTTCTTGACCGAATCAGCGCTGCGCTTGCGATATTGCGTTTCAATTTCCGTAGCCTTCTCAACCACCCGCTCTTCAATCTCGGCTTCACGAATGGGCGCAACCTTGCCAATGAGGACCTCAAATCGCAGTCGCTCCTCATACTGCTGCAGTTCATGGAGGGCTTCTTCCTCCATTTCAAGGTTGAGAAAGACATCCGCAGCTTGTTCTGTGCGGACGTAGTCGACAATTGGCCCCACGAGGTAGTTTTTGGCAAACTGCTGCGTGAGCAGAGGCACAATTACGAGCAGTAAGACAAACTTGACGGCGGTTGTCGTGCGCCCCCGAGAAGAGCGAAAGTTCCGCACCACTTGTTCTTCGGCTTGGGGATCCAGGTCTTGGCGAACTCGGTCTACCGTGCGCAGGATCGATCGCGGCAAGACACTCGCCCGCTCCGACAACCCCGTGGCCCGCTGTCCGTTTTCCTCTGTTTGTTTTTTGGCTTCTGTTTGCTTGAACGGGCCAGAGAAAGGGGCGATCGCAGGTTCACTATTGTTACTACCATTAGCGGCTGAATTTTGAAATACCTGCTGGGGTTGGACCGTACCAGGCTCTTTTACCATCACCACGGTGGAAGGTTGCCGCTCAGATCGCTCAGATTGACGATATCGCGTTAGGACCTCATCAACAAACTGTAGCTTGCGAAAGAAAATGGCTGGTTTATCAATAAGATTGAGCGCATAGCTATCACTTTGCCGACTATCAACCTGAATTTCCATGATTTTGGGGTCAGAGACTCGTAGAACCGTGCTGCTGGCACGGAACTCTGTCATCCGCAGGTCGATTAGCTTGAGATATTTTTGCAGTTCGCCTTGAAAGTAGTCCTGAGAACTTTTGCCGTAGGTGCCATAACTAGCCGAAATTGGATTGCCATCAAAATACTCATTTTCAATGGCCTCGATCATTCTGGCCGCTTCATAGGCTTGGTCGAGAGCACGTTCGGGAGTTTTAAAGAACCACTGCTGTGCCTTCCGAACAAAACTGGGAATGGCCATCAGGAGTCACCTGCGCTTGTTACTAACAGTCTGTATTCAAAACCTTAGGACAAAATTAATGGCCTAAATTTAAAACCTGAGAGGGATAAAGCACTTATCGGGAAATCTCAATCGAGCGAAATTATGACGCAAGTACCTGCTAGATGGAGCAAAGTCAGATACAGCTTTTGCCAACACTCGTTGATGAGGGCAGATAGTTGTATAGGGTAAGTCCGGCGCGACAAGGGCGCAGTAGATATGTCGATATGCGCAATGCCCCTTATCTCCAGGGGAAGTAGAAAAATTCGGAATTCCGAACTCTGAATTCCGAATTCCGAATTCCGTAAGACGACTTTCCGAACTGATAAGGCCGTATCGGTTCTGGGTTTGCTAGAGACGGGTGTTTCGACCAGCCGACAATAATGACGGTCTCCATCAATATTGTTCTCTGCATTGCCTATATTGCAGGTTTACTCTGCACCGGAATTGATCTGGGTACAATTCCGGTCAGAACAGTCTCACTGTCTGGTTCGGGTGTGGTTGCTTGCGTGCTAGTGCTTTTATTTGCGCTGGCGGCACCTAGACGCTGGCAACTGAGATTACATCGCGGAAGTTGGCTCGGGGTTGCGGGCGTTGTCTTGTTGGCGGTGCTTTACATCACTGTGCGATCGCCCTATCCCGGTCCCCAAGACATCAGTCACTCTATCGAGCGGGCTCAGACGATCGCTTCCACTCACATCATTTCCGGACGGGTTGCGGATGAACCGCGACTGAATCGAAGTTTGAAGGGGCGTTTTCAGCTAGCCGTCGAGCAACTCACGGTGGAAGATGCTGAGGGTACTATTACCTTTCAGATTCCGGTTCACGGACGCGTCTATGTGACTGCGCCCTTACTCCAGGTTACGGGATTGCATGCAGGAGAGTGGGTGAGGGCAGAGGGGCAACTTTATCGACCACAGGCCGCGATGAATCCCGGTGGATTTGACTTTCAAACCTACTTGGCGAGTCGTCGAACGTTTGCCGGGTTTGTTGCTCAGGAACTGCGCTTTGCTGAAACTCCTGGTTGGGGACTATGGCGGATACGACAGCGCATTGTCCGGACTCAGGTGCGGGCACTTGGGAGTCCTTTGGGGCAACTTGTGAGTGCGATGGCCTTGGGGCGACGGGCCGTGGATTTGCCGTTTGATATTCAGGACTTATTTGCGCGCGTCGGTTTGGCCCATACAATTGCGGCCTCTGGTTTCCATGTTTCGCTCTTGCTAGGGAGCGTACTGGCTATTGTGCGATCGCAGACCGGCAAAGTAAAACTCACGGTTGGTTTACTCGTTCTAGCAGCCTACCTCACGCTCACAGGACTGCAGCCCAGCGTCATGCGGGCCAGCCTGATGGGAGCAGCCACTTTGCTGGGCCTGTTTCTGGAGCGCAAAGTTAAACCCTTGGGGGCTTTGCTGGGTGCCGTAACCCTGTTGCTGATCTGGGATCCTACCTGGATCTGGAACATTGGCTTTCAGCTTAGCGTGGCTGCAACTTTGGGGCTGATTGTGATGGTATCGCCGCTTACCAAAAGCCTGGATTGGTTACCCGTTAATGTCTCTAGCTTAATCGCCGTACCGATCGCCGCCACGCTCTGGACATTACCGCTGATGCTATATCACTTCAATGTGATTGCGGGCCTCAGCATTGTCTTGAATACCATCACGACCCCTCTGATCATGGTCCTGAGTCTAGGCGGTATTGGCAGCAGTACGCTAGCCCTAGTCTCGCCTTTTATCGGAGGACTGGTTGCGAGTTTGCTGTATTATCCCGGTCAAATTTTGCTCTGGTTGGCTCGGACCAGTAGTCAACTGCCGGGGAGTGCAATCGCGATCGGGCAAATTTCTCTCTGGCAACTCATAGGTCTTTACGCTGTCTTGATTTTGAGCCTTGGCAATCGCCGCCAAATAACCGTCAGGCGACTGTTGCCGGCAGGATTTTTGGGGTTGTTGTTGCTACCCATGGGTTGGCAGATAGCTACGCAGCATCAAATCACAGTGTTGGCGGCTGGGGATGAGCTGATCTGGATACAGCAAGATCACGGCCATGCCACCTTGGTGAATAGCGGGGGAGAAAAAACAGCGTTTTACACAGTGCAGCCTTTTTTGCAGCAGGCCGGGATTAATCGCTTAGAGACAGCGATCGCCCTACCATCTGAAGAAGACTATCTGGCGGGTTGGCGATCGCTCCTGCAACAGACACCGAGTTTGAATCTGTACAGCAATCGTCAAGTTTCACCACTGCCTGAGGTTGCCGGCGATTATCAGCCACTGCCGGTGGGACAAAGCACTGTCATTGACACGCTTACGACTCAACTTTTGGGCACCGAAAACCCGATCCTGCGATTAGCCACTCCTCAACAAACCTGGCTGTTACTCCCGGCCTTACCCTTAGCACTACAAGACCATTTGGCCCAAGCTGGCTCGGTTCTACAAAGTCAAGTTTTGGTTTGGCACGGCGATGAACTCAGCGCCCCTCTTTTAGCCGCCGTTCAGCCTGAGGTCGTCATTTGCTATGGTCGCGCATTGCCCCAGTTTGTGGAACGCAAGCTGCAAAATGCCGGTATCCAGGTGTATTGGACGGCTAGGGATGGAGCTATCACCTGGCGCAATCGGGCTGGATTTCATAGTTACCTTGAACGTAAGCACCGTAATGCACTTCTTTAGGAAACCATGGATTTAAGTTTTTAGTAGCTCCCCAGCCAGATATGGTTTAATCCCGATTCTCCGGGTGACCGCTACACATTTGGGCCATGATTTATGGAAATGGTTTAATCCCGAATCCGAATGGCTAATCCCCATTATGGGAAATGGGTGATACCTGTAGACGCGACATGTCGCGTCTCTCAATTAGGGGGGGCGTTATGTATGAGTCAGAAATATCGCTTGGTAAACCAGCTCTGGAAGGCTTGCTCTGAAAGCAAAAACATTGTCCGTCCGGTTGCTGGATCAAAGATATTCCAGCGCGTATTTTTTTGACGGTCCAGCGTCTTCCAAATCACAGGCATGCTGTACTGACTCTGGTTAAACCAGCGCCACTGCTGTTGCCACCACTGCCTAAGTAGTGGCGATCGCGCTGATGATGTCGATGACTCGGGCAGTAATTCAAGGGACTGATACAGTTTCCAAGCCTGATTCATGATTACCTTCCCGTTGTGTTTCAACCCTGATTTCTGAGGGGCTTTAACCGAACGGTAGAGACTGAACGGGAAGAACCTGGGAAGAGTGGACAAGTAGTTTTGGGTTGTCTTTAGGGTTCTTCTGGAGCGATCGCGGCAGACTCGGTTATATTAGTTCAGCGAGTGCTATGCTCAGATTCGAGGCGGCACCAAGTTGGTTAAAATCCAATAATTCCCTGGAGAGGTGGCAGAGTGGTCGAATGCGGTAGACTCGAAATCTATTGATGGGTCAAACCATCCGAGGGTTCGAATCCCTCCCTCTCCGTTGAATTCAGACCTTTGAGTGTTTTTGAGTTGATTAGCTCAAAGTCGATAAAATCGATCTTTGACAGCAAAATTGCTGTGGTTGCGTAGAAAATTAGCTCAAAACTAGATCAGGTTTTGGGCTAATGGAGAAAGTTGATCGAGCTATTGAGAAGGCTAATCAGGGGCTGAAACGAGTCAAGATTGAACGACGCGGGCAAAAGTTAGCCTTACGGGGTTCTCTACCTAAAAAGCCAGGGGAGGGCCGGGGGAACAGACAGCGTTATCTTGCATTGGGGATATTTGCCAATCCTGATGGGGTAAAGGTTGCTTTGGCCAAAGCTCAACGTCTGGAGTCTGATTTATTGTTTGAGCGCTTCCGATGGGGTGATTGGGAAGCTGGTGGTTCAGGATCTGGGGGAAAGACGGCTGCTGATTGGGGACAGGAGCTTGGCACAATCAAAGCTGGAACCGTCAAAAGCAGTTCTTACCATGCCAACTATGAAGAGCCGTTAGGCTCTCTCCCAGACAAGCCTTTAACTGAAGAGATGTTGATTGCCCATATTTTGACTCGCAGTGAACCCAATAGTTGGGCACGAAAGAACGACTGCATGGTGTTCAAGCAAGTTGCTAAGTTCGCTGGAGTCAATGTAGATTTCAGCTCGATTAAGGGTAACTACAAGCCTAAACCTGTTACTGCTGACCAAGTACCGTCAGATGAAGAGATAGAGGCGATTTGGGAGTCTATTGTCAACCCTGGCTGGAAGTGGATTTATGGAGTGCTAGCCACCTACGGGCTACGCCCCCACGAAGTCTTCAAGATTGCTGATACCCGCAAAATCACCTCTCCTACAGGCAAGATCACAATCTTAGGAGAGACCAAAACCGGAGTACGCGAAGTGTGGCCTTTACCAGATAAATGGCGATCACGATTTGACCTGGCTGATGTGGTCTATCCCAATATCAAAATTGAGGGTCGTGACAACCAGAACATTGGCGAGAGAATATCTGCCAACTTGAGGAGCCAAAAGACCCGACGTATTCCCCATACTCCCTACGCATTGCGTCATGCGTGGGCGATTCGATCAGCGGTGATGGGGGTTCCTGATAGCATTGCTGCCCGGTGGATGGGGCACAGTGTAGCCGTTCATGCAGCTACCTATCATGCAGCCATTGATCAGCTACAGCATGAGGCTATTTGGCGACGCGCCAATCGAGACTACTAAGATGTTTCAACGTAAGGGCGTTGCTCTGGTGGCTGAAAGATTATGGCTTCGAATTCCACTGGACTAATCTGCCAGTTGGAACCGTTTTTCCGGTAGTGGTCACCCCAAACCAAATCGAACTTAAGACCATTGATGCGAGCGTATTCAGCCTTTTCGATTTCACTGGTGATTCGAGAACGACTAACTCCCATCAGGGTTGCAGCTTGCTGGGGGCTGACCCAAGGAGAAACTGGCAAGCCTAACGCCTTAAGAGTTTGGGTAATGCGATCCAGTTGGGTTTTGAGCGCTATAACTTCGGCTTCAAGATTTTTTGCCACTATGCTACCCCCCTCCGATCGCCTTGCAACTTAAGCCACTGCTTCAGGTTTGGGTCATACTCTGCCAGCCATCGCCACAAGTCGCGCTTTTCAGCGCGGTCCAGTTTTCCCAGTAGGTCTAGGCAGTCCTCGACATCAGTTCTGGTGGGCTGACTCCGAACAACGGCTGCCAGCCAGCGGTGAATGTTTTGACAGTCTTGGAAGCTCATGATTGCTCACCTCCCAGAAGTTCGGCCAATTCGCAATTGCTCAGGGGTTCAAAGTCAGACGACGGGCTGTGGCCGTCGGTAGTGGGGCTAGCATTTTGAAAAGAACTACCCTCTTTCAACTTTTCAAGTCTTTGGCTTTCTAGTGGCTTAATCTCCCTGGAGACAGGAGTTTCAGGGGTTTGAAAACTTTCAAGATTTTGGGCTTCAGTTTCAAAATCTTCGGATTTTTTTGAAAATCGCTTGCCCGATTGAGTGAGATATCCTAAGTGGACAAGCTGTTCCAATAATTCAGAGTGGTACTTTGAGGATTTGTACCGTATTTTTCCCTCCTTTCGAGTTTTTGCTTCGTCTCTAAATTTGACCTTTGCACTGATGTCAGAAGGCAAGAAGTCATCCAGCTGGATTTTGTCGATATAACACCAAACCTTGAGTAGATCGCCTGTTAGCTCTTGCGTGGGAGCATTACGAGCCATCAGCAATTGATTTTGGCACCAGTAGAATTGAGTCCATTGGACCGCCATTTCCACGGTTTCAGGGGTAATAGTAGGACTGGGTTCGGTATCAGCCAAAGCTGCATTCACCAGGTGCAGCCAAAGCGTTAGGCGTGACAAATATGTACCCATCTTCGCAGCAGCAGCAGCGCCACCTAAATCACTGTCGTTATTGGCATAAACGATTGAGCGGTAATGATTGTAGGCATCCTGAAAAATGGGCTTGGCAGCCTTACTCAGCAGGTAGTCTTGCTCTGGCAATGCCTCAAGCTTCTTGTGCAGATTGGCTAAGGTATTTGTTAGTTTTGAGGGGGGACCTGGATTGGAAAAATCCAGATAGGCAGGCGGAGTATCTACCAGACAGAATAGGTACCTTGCCCACAAGCCTCGCTCATCAGAATGATCGCCCATCAATCTTTTTAAGATTTCAGGCTGAGTAGCTCCCAATCTTTGCAGAGCAGTTTGAGATAGGCGGCGATTCACTCTATTGGTTACCCTGTCAGGATCTAACTCGCCGCCGTTGAACTCAGATAAATCTGCTTCTGTTTCACCATTGTCCCTTCTGCCGTGGCTAAATCTACCCAACTCCGAAAGAAACGCCGAGCCTTCGTCTCTGAATCGGAGTAACCCCCGTGGATTTTCGTGATGAACCAATGCCCGAGCTTGAGGGGTATCGTCTCGAAGAATGTACCGCCGCCTGATAGGGATTGTCGGCGGCGAGGTGTCTTGCCTTTCGCTAGGTGACAGTGAGTTGAAGTGACTATACTCCTGCTCGTATTGCTGCAAAGCGATCTGGTAGTCATCGTGAGCAATGTCCTCCAGCAACTCTAACCCTGACTTAGCCAGGCCAAGAACTGGGGTTTTCAGCTCTCCAGTCCGAAGCACATTAAGCACCCAAAAGATAGGCTTTTCAAGCCATCCAGCAGCCGGATTTACAATCAGCCTTGATGATGTGCCGATGGATGTGGCCAAGACGGGAATCAACGCTGTTACCAGGTACTCAGGGGCGATTGGCATTGCCTTAGCTGTTGTCAGTAGCTCCAATGCAAACTTGCCGCTATCACCCTGTAAGCCTTTCATGATTGGCAATTTGGCACGACGGGCCGCAATCACATCCGGCAATCTAGTTGCAGCTTCACCTGCTGAAACGCTCTCATCTTCGGAGTTTTCGATGTCGTGCCGCGTTGCGTGATAGAGCTTCTCAATCTCACGGGACTGTTTGCCTGTTTGCTCCGCGAGGTGCAAAATTCCTGCCTGGACATCAGACTCAGACATTCCTTCAAACACAAGCGCTTCTAACCGCGATCGCGCTTCCTCTATTGAAAGTTTGGGAAGCTCTGACTCAAAACCAGCTTTGACTTGAGCCCCTTTTGGAGCAGGTTCATTACTCTTCTGAGTCCTCCAGGCCCAACCTTTTATGCAGCCTTTGATTTGTTCTGGAGATAAAGAGGGGCCGGGGTTGTTTTTCCCGGCAGATCTCCAAATGGAATCTCGTTCTGATTCACTTATCGGTGGAGAGCAACGATTGCAGTACTGATCAAATAGTGCTTCTGGCTCCTCTTGATACCGCTGCCCTATAGCTTGCAGGTAGTTGGCAGTACCAATCAGATCGCGGGCCAGAGCTGCGCCAGAGTTATTGCGCGTACCCTCAGGGGCTCCATTTTTAATCAGATCTCTACTGCCCTTAGCCAGACAAACATAGAGTGGCAATGACTCCTGAATGAGGAGGCGAAAATCACGATCAAAGACTGACCAGCTAGATTGTTCAGGCTGCTTTACCTTCCTGGGGATCCGCGATCGTAATTCCTCAAACGAGTATTGAGTCCCCGTACTGGAAATGATCTTACTCAGAACTGCAGGCGGCTTACGACTTGGGCTGAGATGGTGGCAGCCAGCCAACCGCATCACCCTGGAGGGATTTTTTATGGAGCGATCAGCGTCGGCAAACTCCAGCAGGTCTGATTGAAGAGTCATCCAAGCAGCAACGGGAATTGGAACTTTGAACACCCAGTAACTGTGAATTGACTTGCCGCCAGTATCAATCTGAAAAGTGGGGACTGGAAGCTCTAGCATCTTCCATAGGTCACTCTGCAAGCCTTTTTCAAGGTTGTCGTGCTCGTAGAAAATTGCACGACATTCAAGAACATTGCTGTCTGTGTCCCCACCACCGTTCACCACAAGGTAAACGCCACGCCCTTCCTGTTGATGAGATTCAATAATTTGCCAAGGGAGGTTGGGGAAAGTCGTACTCAGCTTGCGTCCCTTGTCGTTTTTTTTGCGCGGATCGTCCGATGGGTAAAAGGATCGGAGGAAAACTTTATCGCCAGCTTTGTAACTTAATAATTTGAGCTGCTGTATGGCAGTATCTTGGCAGATTTTCATTTTACGCCCCCCTGCACTGCCTCAATTGCTTCAATGTAAGTACGAACTATCTGCCAAGCATCATTGAAGGCTTGGGCCAAGGCTTTATCTCCTCCTGTATCGGGGTGAGCATTTCGGATTCCGTTCCTGTAAGCCTGCTTTGCAGCCTGCAGTGTGCAAGGCCACTTCAGTGAAAGGATGTCGAGCGCTTCTTGTACGGTTCTAGGTAGCCAGGTGCTGTCGTTGAACACCTGCCTTTCATCTCCCGAACCTCTGTAAATCTGTAACCAGACGAGGTGCGCAGCATGACAACAATGACTCCAGCGAATCTTGTGTCGGTCGCTAATAGGCTTTACGTTGGCCAGACTGGGTGTGTCTGCAGATTGATCAACAAGTACCCGAATGTCTGTCCAGAATGCAGCTGGGTAAAGCGTCAGTATCTCCTGTAATCCGTTGTAGTGATTCTTGATCGCTGACTTCTGTTTCTTTCGAGTTTTCCGCTTGGAGGTAGTAGCCATTACTGATCACCCCCTTGCGCTAGATTCATTGTCTGCTCTGCCTGTTCCAGTTGCCAGGCCCGGTACACGGCCCGGAACCCGGACTGGGTGAGGCCGTGACCTTTAACGGATCGCTCCAAGTAGAAGAGCCTCTTGGAAATGGGATTGACCTGACTTAGCCAGACGAAGGTTCTTTGGAGTCGATCCCAGTCTGGAGAGAGAGGATCGAAGCTACAAGGTGCTACGCCTGTAGTATTTTGCGCTTTTTCGGTGCTATTATTAATTTGATTCATTTCGATTTTGTTTGATAAGCCAGTCTCTTGTCGTGGGGAGGCTGGGTTTGCAGATTAAAGAACCCCAGAAGCTAGTCACACAGCTTCTGGGGTTCTTTCTTGGGATTTAAAGTAGGTCTCTAAAGCCCTGGCGATGATCACGCCACGGTTGGTCTCGGTGGTTTCTACCTCGGCGTCTAACCTTGAGTACAAACACTTTGGGATAGATATCCCAAACCGAACCGTATTTTGCTGAAGGCGTACTCTTTTTTTAGCCATGACGAACCAGCACGTGGTGTTTACGCTGCGTCCGTCTAAGGAAAAACCTTATTGGGCATTCTCCAGTTTCTGAAAGCTGGAGGCACTTCCCAAGATAATGCACTATTACGAAAACGTGTCAAGGTTTTGTATTCCTAGAGAGGAACAGCAAAAAATCTACTCTTTTCAACAGTTAGGCTGAATAGCATCCAATGACCTAACCACCACCGGCCCTGCTTTTCACCCGTCCCCCGGCTCCCACACCACCCCGCTACCGGCAACCATTAAGAATTCTTAAGTTTCATCCGCCTGCCAAACCAGATCAGGCTGGGCCGGACCAGGCAGCTGGGAGCAGGTAACCGGGACCGGGGTGGGACTGATCTCCTTGTCGACTCCTCATTCCGGCGAACTACGTCGCTTGTCTACTCGTTCCATCAATTCGGGTAGATCGTCACCACGCTCCACCGCCAATATCCACAAGTCAACGGCCTGCTCTAGCGCCTCGGACAGAGTCGTCTCTTGCTGTGCTATCACGACCTTGAACTTCAATAGTTTGTCTTTTGGAATATGTCCCGAGACTTGCTTGTAATTCGGATCCTGGCTACGCCCACCGGCCATCGCTTGACTTTGTAATTGGCTCATATTTACGCCCTCAGTATGCCTTAAAAAGCTTCAAACCTTATATGCTAAGAAGCTTTTAGGCTTTCTAGCTTATAAGCTTGCAAGTTCTAAGACTTATGCTAGCATTCTAGCAGCCGAATTCGGATTGATTCGAAGATTTCCGTTCCAAAGCGAAAGCGGGTCCGAATAGGCTCAAATTCTTTAAGGAGTCGCTTAACTCTAATGAAATCAACGGTTTTGCAACGAGAAGTAGCTATGTCGCTCAAACCTGTCCCTCTATTGGAACTGCCCGAAGCGAACGTGTCGAACCCAATCCGATCCGAAACACACAAGGTGGCGATAGCCGTTGGGTCGGGCTTTGTGAAAGTCTTTGACGGGATGAATTTTTACCGGCTTCGTTCCCTGGTGACGACCCATATTCCAGTGACAGGTGCGGGTTCTGAACGTCAGTTACGAGTCTGTTTGCGACGCACCACAAAGGACCTTGAGTTCGCCGTAGGGGAAGACCTGGAAACGTCTACGGCGCTGCAGTCTCTTAAGGATGGGCTCAAGGCTGAATGGTATACACCGCTTACCTTGGCAGTGCTGGGGCAGATTGCGCCTAAGTCTGCTGAGCTGTTCAATGTGTCGCTTGTTTGCTCAATCCCGACTCCGAACATGAAGCCGCATCTAGAGGCTTTGCGTGGTGCTCACGACATCAAGGTTAATGGTCGTCGCTTGACAGTTAATGTATCAGGGGTAAAACCGGTGCCTGAAGCCTTAGGGACTGCTTGTTTTCTGGCTAAGAACCAAGCTATTGCCGTCGTGGACTTTGGCTATCAAAACACGACAGTCGCAGGTTTTGACCCTAATACCCGCCAAATGATTGATGTGCAGTCGCTTAAGGGTGGCGTGGGTTCGTTATTTGAGGCGATCGCTGAACGAGTAAATACAACGGGCGAACGCCCATCCGACGAAGAGATTCGCCTAGGGGTTGAGGCTGGGACGTTTGAACTCAACGGCTACAGCGGTGTCTCGTTCAAGGATGCCTATCAGCAGGTATTTGAGCCGTGGATGAAAGCCAGAATTCATGATGCTAAGAGCAAGGCTGGGCATATCTTCGGCAAGTGTCCGGTAAAGGTATTTGCAGGTGGAGGTTCTAAGCTGCCGGGAGTCTCTGCAGTAGCTAAGGCCATGAATATCCAGTTGTGCGAAACCCCTCAGGAAACCGAGGTGCAGGGGATTTATCGACTATGAAGCTGAAGCAACGCATTTATCTACCGGCTGAGTATGCTGAAATCCTTTCCCAGAAGGCTTCTGAGGCTGGCGTTTCAGAGGATTTATTCGTTCAGACAATGATTGCCAATTTGCATTTATACGGCGAGTGTGCAGGACGACGATTTGCTCAGCCTGCCTCCGAGCCAGGTGACGATGGCGCGGTCACTCTTCCCGACACCTGGACAGGGCTGAGTCTTTAGTCTTGCCTTCAGTATCCTGGTCCGGGCCTAGTGCCGGTAGCTGGGTAAAGCCAGACTTGTTTATCTGCTTTGAGAGGAAAGTTCAATGGAAAATTTGAAGCCCGATATTCTCGAAAGCCTTACCGAATATGACTTGCCGGATATTATTGACGCCCTGGTCGAATTACATGGCTGTATCCCCGTGGCAGATATTTTGATCTCCCACCTACGTCAGGACTCACGACCTGGAAGCCAGCCTCCAGAGCAAACCCAGCCTCCAGGCCAAGCCCAGTCTCCGGCGACCCTGGCTGCCTGGTAGGCGGCTGGGTGAGGAATTTCTTCAATCTCAAGATGGAAAGATATCGATGAGGCGATTTACTGATTATCGAATCTATGTGTTGATCCCTGTCTCAGCAATAGCTGTGCAGTTGGGGATTTGGTGGGGAGCGAGTCACTATGCCGACTACATCCGCACGGAAGGGAGTGCCGATATTCGCGAGGTTGAGCGCTGGAAAGGGCTGACTCAAGGGCTGGTGCCTTGGACGATGACCACTGTGGGGCTGGCGATTCTGGTGGTTTGGCGTTTGATGCCTTCCCCTGCAGGTAATGATGCAGCAGCGCTGGCCAAGTTAGCCCGACAGAAGCTGGGTGAGCCACTCCTGACAGAAGCTGAAACCGACTTATGGACAAGAGTTTTGGAGGAGGTTGAAGATGAATTTTCTGCTTAAGTTTCGGCCTGGGATTTTTGGGTTACTCGTCTTGGCTATTGCTGTGAGCACCTGCGGTCAAGCTGCCTTTAAGGCCCGCGCTCCGGTCTACGTTGCCGATAGCCGGAATTCACAGGTCACCAACAAGGCATCGGTACCTACAGACGAATCGGAAGCCACACCTGAAGAGCCCGAAGTGCCAGAGCTGACGTATTACGACTACCAGATTGAAGTCGAGCTAAGGAACTTGATGGAGCTGATTAAGGCTGAGGCCCGCGATCGCATCGATGCAGATATTACGGCTGAGCAAATCAATGGCTCCTTGGCGCAGATAGCCGATGAACCCGCGACGCCAGAAAGCACCGCCAGAAAGCTGTATCTACTGCGGGCTTTGCAGACTATCAAAGATGGTGAAGTGCTGCCGGAGCCCGGACCTATCACGACTCCCACGATTGAGGACTACCGCCATGAAATCATCCAAGCAAAGCAAGCCGAGTGACCTTAAGGCGCACGCCCTGGTCGTGGCAGTCCTGGCGATGTTCGGGATGGGGTTGATCGTCATTAAGCCCAACTTCACCCGGTTTCTAATTGGCGCGGTGGCTTGTGTGGCTGCTGACTGCCATCGCCTGAAACACAAGCTGGGCTACGGTGATGTCTTTGGGGCCGTACGGGAAGCCGTGGATCTTGGTGGGGAATCGCTCAACCAAGAGTTTGCACCACTTACAGAAGCCCTGCATCAAAAGAAAATCCGCATTCAAACCCAAGCATTCAGCCAGCTTCCCTTTGCCGAGCAAGTGGCCAAGCGCATGGAGCAGGCTAACACGCTACGGACCAATGGGTTAGAGCTATTCGCCTCGGCTAAGTCAGGGCTATTGCTGGGCGATACCGGCGACGGTAAGACTCGCCTTCTCAATTGGCTTATCGCTCACTTCATGCACACTCATCCTGAGCATCAACTGTTGATTGGCGACATTGACTACGGCAGCGCTCATGCCGGTTCAGAGCCCAATACCTGGATGAAGCTGCCGGTGGGCAGTGTGGTGCTGATTGAGCCAGAGGATATCTATCAGGCCATCATCGACGTTGCTGATGACGTCGAGTCTCGGGCAACTGCGACCAGGCGGGCAATGGCAGAGGGCCGACCGGCCCCCTCGTTCAAGCCCAAACTATTGGTCATTGACGAGTGGATTACCTTCTACGCTGACCACTCAGAGAAGCAGCAAGCCGCCCTGGTAGAGGCATTGAACAAAATTGTCGTTCGCGGGGTGAAGCAACAGATTTACTGCTTTATGGCTTGTCATGACGCCAGTGTCGGCAGCATCGGCATTTCTCAGGCAAAGATGGCGCGATGGAATGTTCTGGCGCTGTACAAATGGGTTTGTCAGGCCAAGTCTACCGACGTCTCGAATCTTCCTAGAGGGTTTGATGAGGTCGCCGAGAAAGTGAAAATCATGCCGCGTCAGGTGGGCGAAGCTTTTACCGCCATGACTTATGTCGATAGCAAGTGGCAGATAGCAGGAATTCCCTTTATTGATCCAGATTCTCAGATTGAG
>JBCBTQ010000064.1:0-25837 GCA_039818605.1 Cyanobacteria bacterium J06639_14
GACATGAGTGATCAAGTCGACTAGGGTGCGATCGCTCAAAAATCAGTAATTCCATGAAATTTAGCCGTTTTCAGCCATGTCGGCAATTTGAAAATCTTGATTCAGGAGCTTCCACAATGATATTAAAAATGCAAAACTCATCGCTCTGCTGGATGATTGAATGCTTCAATTCCTCGTAGAAATAAAGAATGATAATCCAATAAACCTACAGGAATAATTCAGATTAACCCTAGTGCCGCTACGCGGAATTCAAAATGCAAAATGCAAAATGCAAAATGCAAAACACCCTACGGGAAGCCGCTCAGGCGTCTGCAAAATGCAAAGCCATCGCATGGTGGGCCTTTTAAGCATTGGGGATGATGCACATCATTCCGCCGTTAAGTACTAGAGATCTTGTGCAAATTTAATTCTCAAACTAGAACTATGAAACAACCTATTACTGCCCCCATTAAACTGCTCGATCAAGGTCAAATCGTGGCTGATCTACATCAGGCACTCGCTTTCCTTGACTTCAAAATGACCGATCGCGAAGTTGCTGCCCAGCGCTTCGGCGTCACAACCCAGCAAGCCGTTCGTATCTTTCAAAAACGCAACGCTTTAGAGACCTCTGGCCAGGTTGATCGCCCCACCGCAACTCAACTCAATGCAGCCCTCACAGCCGCTGGATACTTTCCTGTCAAAGCCCGTCCCTTCCGCGATCGTCAAATTCTGCGCCTCAAACTGCGTGACACTCAACAGTTGGATGCCGAAGCCAGAACCTTTGTGCATGAGCGACTCAATGCTCAACTGACCGCGACTGTCCTACAGCAGTTTCAAGATCCCAGTGAGACATTGCAAAATGCGGTTCAACAACTCAATCTCGACTACGAAGCCCTGAGTGATGAAACGATCGAGAGTCTCTTTGCCCAACAGATTTTGCCTACCCTGTTGGAAAACCCTGAGTTGGAAGCCGAAATTGAACAGCAAGCTGACCAGGGGTTTGCTCCAAGCCCTGCCAAAGTTGCTGATCTGCTCAACTTGGATCAAGACTTGCGCCATCACCCTGCCTTTACAGTAGAAGCGCGCCGTGGGAAAAACCAAGCGATCGGGCAAATTATTGGTCTCGATACAGTCCAACTTGAAGCCATTGAAGATCTAGAGCTAGGGGCAAAGGAAAATTCCTCATTGACTCACTTAGTCGATGAAGGGATCATGACCGGCGAACAGCGCGAGGATTTAGAGCACGCGATCGCTTTTGCGCAAATGACCGACGACAAATTTGAACTGATCGAAGCCCTCCGTACGGAAAACCGACGCACTCCCCGCGATCTGATTACCCTCGATAAATCTGACTGGGTCACGCTACTTCAGACCCACAACATTGAACCCCCCGAGGGGGATGATGTTGAAACCTACGCCAGACTCATCAACCAAAACATTCAACAGACCTTTCGCACGCCCTACCTCATGCATCGCTTGGTCGAGCGCCCCCAAGCAGAAACATTGCAGCAAACAAAGGTGGTTCAACCCCTGCTGGCGAAAAATGAGCAGCTCTTCCTGAACGGTCGAATTAACCCCAATTTGGATTGGAGTGGCATTAATGATCAAGCACGAGCCACCCTCGAAACCAGCCTGACAAGCTTGAATCGGTATGCCAATACCTATCGTCACTTAGGGATTGTCGATATTCTCAATGATCGCGAATTGAAGCCCCAAGCCAAGCAACAAGCCATCCTTAACAAGCAACAAGCCATTCAGCAATTTCATACGAATAATCCTGACTTTGATCTAAGCTGGGCCAATTTCTTTGACGTCAATTCAGAGGTGGGGCAAGCCTTTCAGGCCAACTGGAATGGGATTGCCGCAGAAGAGCAAACCCAAGTTCGGAAAACCATGATGGCCTTCCAGCGGGCGCATCAGTTAACCAACCTCGCCGACGAAGCCGAAGAATTACTTGCCCAGGGGCTCGACTCGGCGTGGGCCATTGCTCACTTACCCGAGAAGGAGTTTATCAAGAAAGTTAAGCTGCCGAAAAATATCGCTAAAGGCATTTATAAAAAGGCATCCGATACTGCTATTGTTTCGGGGAATTTTATCAACCTTCTAGAAGAATCTACGACCCATTCCCTATTTCTGCCGGGTGTCTTAAAGGGGGCCGAAGTGTCGAATTTAGAGGTGATAAACGTCCTCAAAGATATGGATGGTTATGAGGACTTATTTGGCTCCCAAAATTACTGTAGCTGTAAATCTTGTCGATCGATCTTTAGTCCAGCGGCCTATTTTGTGGATCTCATGGATTTTATCCACAAAAATGTATCAGAATCTCATTTTATTGACGCTGGTAAGGGGAATCATCCCCTGCATCTTGAAAGCCGTCGAGCTGATTTGTGGGAATTGCCCTTAACCTGTGCCAATACTGACACATTGGTTCCCTATCTGACGATTGTTAATGAGGTCCTGGAACGCTACCTGGAGAGGGTCTTTGAAACGGATGATATCTATGCTGATTTGACTACAGCGCGCCTATCCTTCCATCAACCCTTCAATTTACCTTTTGCCGAACTACAGCTATATCTCAAACATTTTGGTGTGGCTCTGGTCGATATTTATGCACTCCTTTCACTGTCTGAAAATAAGGTTGCTCAGGCGCGCTTAGACTGTTCCCCCGAAGCGTTATCCACCATTATTACGCCCGACAATAATGATATTGAGTTCCGGTATGGTAATCTCAGCGATTTGCGGAATTTAGAGGTGCAAAGCCTGATTCAGGCGATAGGAATTACGCGTCCAGAGCTTGATCGCCTCTTGAGTCTGGATTTTATTGCGGGGGGGCTAGAAATTCGCAGCCAGGCAACCAGTCCCAAGGATGATCTCGTGGGCTTTATCGAAACCCTGACGTTCTCCTTTGCCGGTTTGACTGGCCCGCTCACGCTCCGGCCACCGGTCACGCTCATTACGCACTGCTTAGATCGTCTCCATCGCTTTGTCCGCCTCTGGCGCAAACTACCTTGGAGTCCCGAAGAACTACAGTGGGTGCTCGCTACCCTCATGGATGCCAGTCGTTTCACTGGGTTAGCTAAAAACTCTCCAGAGTATTCCGCTACGTTAGGGCTGACCCTCGATGAACCGCTTGTGATTCAGATTGCCCATCTCCGGTTTATTCAGGATGCCTTTGAACTCACCGTGGAACAGTTGGTTGCCCTCTACGACGCCATCCCCACAACGCCACTCGCACCAGAACAGGCCAGTCTATTTACCCGACTTTTTGGCGATGTGGCTACGCTTACAATTCAGCATCCAGAACTGGATATTCCCGGTGCTGATGGCTCTATTTCTAGTGGTTTCGCTCAGCTCCAAGGGGCTCTGCGTCTATCGGAATCCCAGGTGTTGACATTACTGTCTCTGGTGTTGCCGCCTGCGGTTATGCAGAATGGCGTCTTGGAACCCGCGCATCTTGCTCAACTCTATCGCCACGCCCAGCTCGCCCATTTACTCGCTATGAGTGTGGAAGATCTGCAGTACGTCAAAACAGTATTGGGAACTGACCTGGAGACCGAACAAGCGAGCGATCGCATCCCGCAGTTGCTAGAGTTGATGCGCTTTAAGCAAGCTCTAGCCACTACCCCCTACGCCATCTCTGATCTGCGATGGCTCTTGAACGATGATGGCGCGGGCACCTTAAAAACCCGCATGACACCGGAACTCATTGCCCAACTGCTAGAGACGCTGCGCGATGACCCAACGCGCTTTTTAACACCCGCATCCTTTGCTGCCGCAATGGATTGGTTAACGTTGGATGAGGCTGAACAACTGCTGACCCTGCTGGCTACAGAGCCGCTGAACTTGGTCACCCAACCGGATACCCACGTGCCGCAATATGTCTTAACGCCTTACGATGTGAGTCGTGATTGGCAGCCTATTATCGACTTTTTCACGCATCCTTCGAATGGCAGTCAAGCCGACACACCAGAAGTTGCCGAAGCGAAAGCCGAAGCAATTGGAGCATTCCTCAGTCGTCACAACCCTATCGCCCTACTGATTACGCATTTAGCGGAGCAATTCACAGCGCAATTTAGTCTGAATCAAGCCTTCTTTGAGTCGCTCTTTTCACTGTTGGCAGACAGCTTGCCACAGCAAGCCTTCCTCGAACCGTTGATTGACTGGTTAGCAACGGTAAATCCGAGTGCAGCGAGTACCCAATCGCTCATCGACCTTATTCTTGCCAGCGATTCACTCATTACCGCCTTAGAGCGATACACCTACTTGTTGCAAGAAAAGCTCAATCTGCCAGCAGAGTCCTTAAGCTTTATGGGAGCACATCCCGAAATCTTTGCTCTTAACCCTCAAAATGAACTCAGTTGGCCTTCGCTCTACCAGCTCAGTCTTTATCACCAGTTTCTGCCTGAATTACCAGAGGACATCGAGGTTTGGCACCAGCTTTTGCAAAATTGGACGGGTACCACCTTCCTCACAACTGATCGTCCTCAGCTCGCCGCCCTCTTGCAAACCGATCGCGCTCAACTCAATTCACTGTTGGGCAATTTGGTGCTGCCAACGCAGGTACTAGAGGCTTTGCACACTTTAAGTCGCATGCTGGAACTGGCTGCCAACTTGGGCCTGAATGGAGCAGCCCTGCAACAGCTCACAGCCTCTGACTATGAGGGCTTGGTTGCGGCCAGTAACCTGGTCTACGGGGCGATTCGAGCCAAGTACGACGAGCCAGCTTGGGCTGAAATTGTTGAACCTTATCAAGACCAGATCAACATGATCAAGCGCGATGTGCTGGTCGATCGCATCTTGAGTAAGGAATTTCAACTGAAATTCCGGGATGCTCGTGAACTCTATCAATTCTTCTTGCTCGATGTGGAAATGGATGGCTGTGCCCGCATTTCACGGGTCAAAGAAGCTATTTCGGCCTGTCAACTCTATGTTCATCGCTGCCGCATGAATCTGGAGCAGTCAGAATCAGGCGATATCCATGTTTTTCCTGAAGATATTCCTGGCGACGAGTGGGAGTGGCGTCAGAACTATCGGGTCTGGGAAGCTAACCGTAAAGTTTTCCTCTACCCAGAGAACTGGTTAGAGCCTGATTTAAGGGATAACAAAACGCCAATCTTTAAACAGCTAGAGAGTGATCTCTTGCAAAATACAATCACCCCTGAATCGGTCGAAGCTGCTTATCGAAATTATCTGCGTGAATTTTCGAAGCTAGCCAAACTCATTGTTGTCAGTTCTTACTATGACGACCAAAATGATACGTATCTATTCTTCGCGCGAACGACTCATAGTCCCTACCAATATTATTGGCGTAAGTTCATTGAGAAATCCGAGTGGACACCCTGGGAAGCGATTGATTTAGTGATTGCGGCTCCTGCGATCGCTCCCACCATGTATAACGAAAAGCTCTATCTTTTCTGGATTGATCTTTCTGTCTTCAATCGTTCGGCGGGGATGAACTTGCAGGATGCTGTGCAAGAGTCGGGTGAACAGGGCATCCCCATTGCTGTCGAGTATACATTTTTGACCGAAACGGGGCAGTGGCATGAAACTCAGACTGCTGATTTCTATGACTTTCAAAGCAAAGAACTGGGGAGTTACTATACGCTCATTGAAGAACCCGGAGCCACTTCCCACAAAATATATCCAGAAGATGTGGGTGCGATCAGAGTCATTCATCCACTGGAGAAAAAAGAATATACCCCCATTAGTGGAAATGAAAACTATACCTCAAGTTTTTACCAGCTAATTGGCTACCTTGATGAGTATGACAATGTCGTGCTGAATCATATTGACAAGCAGGTCCGAATTTCTGATCAAGCTGATCAATCGAATGAAGCCTATGACCGCTTATTTGCTTCCGTGAAATATCAGTCATCCGGATTGCGACTATTTGAAGAAAATGTTCGAACGACCGCTCAGCATTCAGGACTTGGAAGAAGAACGGGGGGTTCTTTCGCTAAAAGTGAAGCGGCGGCAGAGAAGGGATTACTTGCTAGTGACAATCAAGACCTCACGAATATCGTCAGATTCCCTTATGACCGTAAAAACAATCTACAAATAGTACATCATCGGGTTTCTGAAAATGTGCTCACCCTTGATAACCAGCAATTTTTGATCTGCCAGACAGGCAAGGCAGGCTATAAGCAAGACGTTGGGCTTAACCTCTTCGAGATTTTGTTGGCCCTCGAAAATAGCAAGCGGCGCAGCATACGGCTAACAACTACAGTGGCTGATAAGCTCGGCAAAATTCTATTTGGTCAAGGGCTCGATGCATTTTTGAATGCTTTGCTTGAGGATTTACTTGCTGAAGAGGGGGCTTTAAAGGAAACGTCGTTAAATGCTCAATTTGTTTGGTTGGGCGAGTTGACGCCACCCCTGGATACGGGCGAGTTGACGCAATTGTTCAATGGAGCCTATAGCCTCTATTTTCGTGAACTCTATTGCCAAATCCCTTTTCTGATTGCGAATCATTTAAACGCCCTGCAAAAGTTTGAGCAGGCTGACTATTGGTACCGCAAAATTTTCGATCCCACGGCGAGTGAGAATCCTGAACCTTCTAATCCAGTCGATCGCAACTGGCGCTATGTCGAGTTTCGTAATCAGGGTGTGCCAAAACTGAAGAGCATTCTGACCAATGAAGCGGCGATCGCTCGCTATAAAGAAGATCCTTTCAATCCCTTTGCCATTGCTCGACTCCGGATGTCGGCTTACCAAAAAGCCATCGTCATGAAGTATGTAGACAATCTGCTCGACTGGGGCGATCACCTTTTTGGCCAAGATACGTATGAATCGATTAATGAAGCTACCATGCTCTATGTCATGGCTGCGGATATTTTGGGCGATCGGCCCGTCCAAGCTGGTGACTGTAAAACTGCTAATGAGTCTGCCTTAAGCTATCAAAAGATCGCCTCCCTGCAACAAACTAGTTCCGAATTTCTGATTGAGTTGGAGAACTTTTCCACATCACAGTTCTACATTGATACCCGATGGGAACAGGTGATGAAGATTGACTGGCAATCTGCCTCGAAGAGTCTCATCAAAAATGGGAGCCCCAATAGGCAATCGATTAGTCGGGAATCGATGAGTCGGGAATCGATGAGTCGGGAATCGATTGGTAATGGCTTTACACGGCTACGGAATGCCATTTCGCCCATTCCGATGAACTACATCGAGGCAAAAGTCATTGAAGAAGAGCAGACGCTGGCCAAGTTCCCTGCCAAACCCATCCAAAAAATAGCGACCAGAACGAGCATTGAAACAGCCCAACAGCGTAGTTTGGCCTTTTGCGTTCCCCCCAATGCAAAATTACTGAGCTATTGGGAGCGGGTTGATGATCGGCTGTATAAGATTCGCCACTGTATGAACATACAGGGAGCACGCCGTCAGCTAGCGTTGTTCCAACCCCCGATCGACCCAGGGTTACTAGTCCGTGCCAAAGCCGCAGGTCTGAGTCTAGAAGATGCCTTAAACCTGCTAACGGCAGATCTCCCAGCCTATCGCTTTACCCATCTTATTGGGCGAGCCAAGCAATTCACCCATACGGTTCAGAGCTTTGGCAATACGCTTTTAGGGGCCTTGGAGAAAAAAGATGTTGAGGAACTGACCTTATTGAGAGCGGTTCATGAACAGAACTTGCTGGAATTTATTAAGCGGGTTAAGGAAGAGAATCACAGCGAGGCTGAAGCGATTCGGCAGAATCTCGAAAGTAGTAAAGCCGTCATAGAGGTGCGCAAACAGTATTACGAAATGCTGTTAGAAGAAGCCAAAGATCAGGAACTTGCGATCAACGAGCATGAACAAACCCACATATTCGAGCTAGGTCGGAGTAAATCAGAGCAAGAACTTGCGACCCAGAAAGAGAGGGAAGCCTCGCTTTGGTATAAGCGGCCTACTTTTGGCATCGATGCGCGTTTAGGCGGTGGATTTTCCTTTAATGTCTTACCCGGTCCCGTGGCTAACTTTACCGCTAGCATTGCGTATGGTAGTTCAAACATTGCGGCTTCGAGTACTTATGAAGCACAGGAGCATCGTGAGAAAGCCATTGGTCGTGAATACCAAGCCAACTTAGCGTCTATTAGTGGCAATTATGTCCGCCGTAAAGCTGAATGGGAATATCAGCGCAATCTTGCCGATAAAGAATTAGAGCAGATTGATCGACAGCTCATAGCTGCAGATATCCGGATTGCCATTGCCGCGAAAGATTTAGAGTCGCACCATAAGCAAATTCAGCAAGCCCAAGAAATGTACGATTTCTACAAAGGGAAATTTAGCAATGTGGGGCTCTATACATATCTTTCAACGTCTCTCTCCCGCCTTTACCGCGAAGCTTACAATATGGCGCATAGTCTGGCCCAAAAAGCGCAGCGAGCCTACCAGTTTGAACTCGATGACAACACCTTCTTTGTGGCTAACGATAATTGGCCCGCTAATAAGGCCGGATTGTTGGCAGGGGAACGCTTACTGTTGCAACTTCAGCGCATTGAACAGGCTTATCTGGAGCAAAATCGCCGTGACTTTGAGCTGACGAAGCATGTGTCGCTAGGGCTCCTCGATCCACTGGCATTAGTGCAGCTGCGAGAAACGGGACAATGCTTTATCAACCTACCGGAAGAAAGCTTTGATCTAGATTATCCAGGTCACTATTTCCGCCGCATTAAGTCTGTTAGTATCACGCTACCCTGTGTCGTTGGGCCTTACACGACGATTCCTTGTACCCTCCGGTTGTTGAAAAATAGCATTCGCATCAATACCACGATGCCGCATGGTTATCCTCACAACGCAGATGAGGACGGTTTACCGGGGACAGACGATCGCTTTATGGAGAACAATATTCCGGTGAAGGCGATCGCCACTAGCCATGCCCAAAACGATAGCGGTGTATTTGAACTTAATTTCCGGGATGAGCGCTATCTCCCCTTTGAGGGCGCGGGTGCCATTAGCCAGTGGTCGCTGGAACTGTTCCATGATTTGCCCGCCAATAATCCCGATGCTGAAAACCCGGATTTTGGTAAGCCACTGCGCCAATTTGACTACAGCACCATTACGGATGCCATTTTGCACATTAAATATACGGCGCGAGAAGATGCGGGGCTGTTTAAGAATGGTGCGATCGATCATCTGCGCGCCTATTATGCGCAGGATGCAGCGACCCCTTTGCTGCGCATGTTTAATCTGCGGCAAGAATTCCCCAGCCAATGGCAGCAGTTCCTGCATCCGACTGATCCAGCTAACGGCAACGTCTTCAATCTAGCTTTGTTGCCCAATCTGTTTCCGGCCAAGGATCAGGGTAAGACCTTGAACGTCAATCGGATTTGGCTGCTCGCGCGCTGTGAGCAGGCAGGCGATTATGCCATTACAATGCAGCCTGCCTTCCCGGAACCTGCCGCTCTGCCCCTTGTCAGGGTTCATCAATATGGTGGCTTGCATTTCGGTGAAAGGGCCGTGGACAGCGCCTTGCCGCTGACTGCAGAGAGTCCCATGCAATGGCAACTCACCATGACGGGGCCTGATGGGGTTATCCAGGAGGGGGAAGTCAAGGAGGTGTTGCTGATCTTGGGATATGAGTGGGAATAGGATTGTCTGGCAGCCGTTGCCTGATACCTCAGGCGACGGCTGCCGACTTTTGATCTGCCTGGCAGAATCAAGGTTTTCCCCATCGGTTCGTGTGGTGGCAGGTTTGTTGCCTGTTGGCAAAATGAAAATTATGCGCACACATTTTGTGGACTTGGTAGGAGCAAAAGGTCCTTTGCCCCTACGCAACTTTATGGGTTGATGTTCCTTGGGCGATGTCCATAGGGCAAAAGGAAAATCTGTACCCTATCGCAAATAATTGGTTTTACATGATGCGACTACGGAAAGCACTGCGTCATCGTTTGCAGGTGCTCACCCGTTACCGGATGGGACGTCACTACGTCGGCTTGATAGCAGCGTTGATTGCCTGTCTCAGCCGCAATCCCCGTAAAACCAATTTGTTGTTGATACCAGCTACTGTCAGTGCTGTCAGAGGGATTAGGTGCTGCCGTGATCAATTTGTGGTCGAAATTGGCATAGCGAATCCCTTGCGCAATTGAATTGCCGGCATTTTGTTCTAAGAAATGATCCGGGCCGGTCGGAGTGATGTCCTCAAAGTAAGGATTTTCCTCTTTCTCGGAATTCCACCGACTTGCTGCTGAAGTGGGAAAAGGTGTATGTTGCATACTCCAATCATCAACTTCAAAGACATTGTTATTCACTTCATAGGCAGCAACATAGGTGCCGCCTTCACTGGTCTGGCCGACAAAGTCCCGTTCCGACGCATCGAAATTGCCGTCATAGGCTCTTAGCGTCACCGACTTCAAATTGAAGTTGTACCGAGCATTGGCCTGCAGGTTCACCCAAATATCAGTTCCACTAAACTCAGGTGTTTCAGCAATCTGAATGGTGAAAGGCTCAGTACTCGTGAGCGGATTATAGGGGAGATAAAACATGGGATTGCGCGCATCTTTGGCATAGGAAAACCTGCCGGAAGTATTTTCATCAGTCTCAATAATGCGAACATGGGGGTCGCGGATTTCAAAGTGCAGGTGGTCAAAATTACCGGATGCACTTGTTCCCGTCCAGGCAATGTGCTCCCCTTTAGTAACTCGGGTCGGTACAGTTTCGCCATCCTCGTTTGTCTCTGTTGCGGCAATCTGGACGTCACTGACATGGTTATAAACTGAGATACGACAGCGATTCGTAAACGAACAGTTCGTGGCACTATTGGCGGGATGGAGTAATGTGATTTTGCGATCGCGACCACTCCCTGAAATTGACTTGACATAACCACTGGCTGCGGCAAAAACAGGATTATCCAAATCTTCTGTGGGATCGTCGCTAGTAGGGGTCGCAAAATCAAGGCCCCGGTGAAATGAAATGGCCCGACTGGTATCGTTAAAGTTGCGATACCCAAATCCATGCTTAATAGGAAAATCGGTAAAGTTGGCATTATCCATGCGACTTTCAGGACAGTTGTCACCGGAATTCCAACTAGTATTAGGGTCTTCAAAAATACGTCCACACAAAGGCCAGGTAAAGGCTTCCCAGGTCGGAGCTGTCTGGGCATTTGCTGCGTTAGCATTTGTGAGGGTAATAACAGCAATAATCGCGATCGTGATTAAACCACTAAAAAATCTACGCATTATAATCTCCAAATAATTCGGTCTCGAACTATTTGATAATGCTTTGGAATTGAGAAGAACTAGAGAGAATGGCTGCCAACTGAGATTAGGTTAAAGACTTACGTTGAAATTCAAAACTCAAGATTTCAAATTTGTGTCACCTCTGATCCTTAAAAAAACACTGGATGCGGAGCTTTGCATCCAGTGAACGTTATCCCAAAACAAATTTTCTGCCTTAATTCTTTGATGATTATTCTGATGAATGTCTTCTGGCGTTGTCTCTAAGTGGCTACCTACTAGCCTCGAAATTTCTTGCTCGCTGGTAGGATTTTGAACTGATTCAATTTACTTGATTCTCCGAATGTAAAGTTGAACTCGAAATCTGGTTTGATAAGGTGGATGGCCTCTACCTTACTATCTATATGAATTGAAATCACAATCCCTTCAAACTTTTGATTGACACTTTTCAAGCTTTTTCCCATCGGCAAATAAGCTGACCATCCTGAGTTTCCCAGTGGGCAATGAGACGTTTTCTCTGGACAGGAAGTACTCCATTGAGTTCAGTGTTTTGAAGCGGTAATAAGGGGCAGGATGGAAAGCGAAGAGTTTCAGATTTCATGATTATTTTCTCCAGTATTAGAAGTGAGTGGATTATCCTGAGGGATTTGAATTCTTGTCTAAAAAGGCATTTCTGCTTGTTTTTAGACTTGTCTAAAATGTACTCATGAATTGGGAGTAAGTAGGGAGTATGTTGGATGTTTATTTCTGTTCTGAAGATGAAATTAAAAATAAAGAAGTGATGGATTTTGGTTTGGATCTGCGATCGCTAACAGTCTTGCCCTTAACTAGATTTGATTAGAAAATAGAGCTTTTTCTTTAGAGGGGAACTGGCGATCTAAATATGTCAAAGGTATCTCTATTAGATGACAACCTCAGGTGAGAATATACGCTATTGGAGATGTGTGGTTTCTGCTGGGTTGACATAGGAAAGTGCGATCGCACGCTAGAAAATAGAGCGCGATCGCACTGGAGACACAGATGGCGGATTGGAAAGAGGATTAATTCCAACCCAATTCGTTAAAATCGCTGCTGGCCAAAGTCGTCACGTTTTGGACCACTGCAATGAGGTCATTGGCCCCACTCTGAGTGAAGTAGATGCCGGTATCATTCGCTCCGACGGGACCCCCCGCACCAATGCGCAGCTCATAATCCTCGAAGGAACCCTTGATTTGAATCTTGTCGTCATTGAAGTCGGTAATCTGAGCGTAGTCGCTATCACCCCCGTAGGCATAGAAGACCTGATCATTGGCTTGATACCCCAAGGCAAAAGTATCAACCCCAGAGCCTCCCGTTAGGATATCAATCTCATTCTCGCCAGGATTATTGAACCGGGTATCGACGCCGTATAGGGTATCGTTGTCCTCTTCCCCGAAGAGACTATCATTTCCGCCCCAGCCATGGATCGTGTCATCGCCAGTTCCCCCAAACAGGGTGTCAGCCTCGTTCAGACCCACATGGCCATACACTTCATTGTCAAGTTCATTGCCATGACCGTTGTCAGCTCCCTCAATTAACTGCAACCGCTCAATGTGATTCGCTAAGACGTAGTCATTCAAAGCCGTTCTGACTGTGTCATAGCCTTCGCCAGCATATTCAATCGCCTGATCACCGGCATCATCGACAAACATTACGTCGTTGCCGCGGCCTCCCTTCATGGTGTCAGCTCCTATACCTCCTTTCAGGTGATCGCGTCCGTCATTACCTTGGAGGTTGTCGTTACCGGCTTCGCCATAGAGGAAATCGTCGTCATTGCCACCGCGTAAGGTGTCGTCTCCCTGTCCACCATAAATCCAGTCATCGCCGTCATTGCCCTCAGCAATATCGTTACCCTTCTGGCCGTAGAGGCGATCGTTGTCATCGCCACCATATAGGTTATCGTTGCCATCTTCACCGTAAAGTTCGTCATTCCCGTCATAGCTATGAATATTGTCGTTCCCTTCGCCACCAAACAAACGCTCAGCCGCATCCGTTTTATCGTTGCCGCGTAAGGCATTATTCTGGCTGTTACCGTAACCAGTGATCGCATTGTCTAACAGCTCCAGAGCTTCGACATGGTCGGCTAACACATAGCCATCGAGGGACGTCCGGACCTTGTCTGTGCCCCCGTTGGCAGCTTCAATCACTTGGTCGCCAACGTTATCCACGTAGTAGATATCATCTTCGGTACCCCCATCCATGATGTCAGCGCCTGTACCACCGTTGAGGACATCCCTACCGGCTTCACCATAGAGTTCGTCATCACCGCCGTTGCCGTAGACATTGTCATTACCAGCCCGACCAAAGAGACGTTCGGCGACATCCGCATGTTGTTGGCCACCCAAGAAGTTATTCAAGCCGTTACCGTAACCCGTGACGGCATTACCCTCTAGTTCCAGCGCTTCAACGTGGTCTCCTAGCACGTAGTTGTCAAGAGAGGTGCGGACTTTATCAGAACCGCCAGCCGCGGCTTCAATTACCTGGTCGCCGACATTATCGACGTAGTAGATATCATTTTCTGTACCTCCTTCCATGTAGTCAGCCCCTGTGCCGCCATTGAGAAGGTCCTTACCGGCTTCGCCATAGAGCTCATCATCCCCACCTGCCGCATAAATCTGGTCATCGCCAGCACCGCCAAAGAAGATTTCGTCTTCCTCACTGCCGACAATCACATCGTTAAAGTCAGAACCGACCACTTGCTCAATGCTGATGAGGGTATCCGTACTGCCAAATCCGTCCGCGGCGGTACCGTTCTGTAAATTGACTGTAATCCCACTGGTGCTAGAGATATAGCGAACGGTATCAATATTGGCTCCCCCGTCAACCAGGTCATTCCCAGGTCCACCAATGAGAGTGTCACGATCCTCATTGCCCTGTAAGGTATCATCGCCAGCGCCAGCATCAATGGTGTCACGCTTGTTACTACCAATGAGCATATTCTGCTGACTGTTACCAGTCAGAATATTGTCTGAACTCACGATATTGACGGCACCAGCGCTGGTTAGTGCACCGATAGCCTCACCCGGTGCGCCAACAGCAAGCGATAGGGAGCCATTGCTATTGAAATCGCCCAAGGCCAAACTCGTACCAAATAGATCGCCCACTTCATCCAGTCCGGGCACATCGGGGAAGTCTTGCGAAGATTGAGAGAGGAGCTCGGCGTCATAAACATACACGCCAGAAGCCGAACCATTTAAGATATGCACGGTGCCAACACCCGCAATATTGTTGGGGCTGCCAACCAGGAGATCGTCAAAGCCATCGTTGTTCCAGTCTTCGATTACTAGCGTTTCGCCAAAGCGATCGCCCACTTCCCTGACACCTAAAGCAGGGCGTTCATAGACAAGGTGGGTGTTAGCAACCAAACCATTGGCGCTGCCGTAGAGAATATGAACCACGCCTTTATCGTTATCTTCTCCTGGAGCACCGATCACTAAATCGTCGAAACCATCATTGTTCAAGTCACCCGTGGCTAGACTTTCACCAAAGCGATCATTAGAGTTAATGCTACCGGCGAGGCCAGAGCCAGGACCTTGAACCAGAAATCGATGGCCCACGGTGGTCAGCCCATTTGCTGTACCTGACAAGACATGAACCGCTCCACCATCAACAATCGTATTAAAATCTTCTCCTGGAGCCCCTACAACCAGTTCATCAAAACCGTCTCCGTTAAAGTCTCCTGTGGCAACGCTTTTACCAAAGTAATCATTCGTTTCGGCCGCGGCTATACCACTACTTTGATGGAAAAATTGGTCCGAACGGGTTCTAAATGTGCTTAAACCAACCTCTGAACCGTAAATGATATTGACAGCTCCAGCATTGTCTTGCGAACCAATCGCTTCACCGGGTGCCCCCACAACCAAATCATCAAAACCATCTTGGTTGAAATCGCCCGTGGCTAAAGCTGTCCCGAACCAATCACCCAGCTCTGTATCGTCTCCAGCAGGTCCAATCTTATTGAGGTTGTTCTGAGTCCATCGTTGATTCCTTAAAGATGTCAGACCAACACTAGAGCCATAAAGCACATTAACGTCTTCATCGGCAATTGCTCCCAGTAACTTACTTCCACTAGCAACATCATCAAAACTATCCCCATCAAAATCCCCAGTTGCCAAAGTGCCTCCAAAGAACTGGTAAGGGTCGTCTGCGGTTGAGGGATCGGGAGCAATTCCTGGACTATTCTGATCCCAGTATTGATCATTGACAATATCAAGCCCGTCACCAGAGCCGTTGAAGACATGAATTCCACCGGCTCCAGGTCCCTCATAAACTCCGACAAGTAAATCACTGTAGCCATCGTTATTAAAATCACCAACAGCAACACTTTCTCCAAATCTGCTGTAGGAATCGGCCTCTTTCTCAACCCCTAAGGTATTCTGCGACAGGAAGTGATATCCCTCTTTGATATCGGTACCAAAACTGTCAATACTGAAAGTAATCGCAGCACTATGACCTTGAATTCCCTGAACAGTAATATCTTCGCCAACTGAACCCAACAGTTGACCAGAATTATTAAGCACTTTCTGAGTAGAAAGATTTAGGAATAGATTGAGGTTTCTATGTTCGGCTCTAGGATCGATATCAATATGATCATCCTGTGACCAGGGGCGATCTGAATCAAATAGCTGTATTGTAATGGGAACTAAGCTGTTGCCACCATCAACAACTTTAGATAAGATCCAGTCGCTAGGTCTTAAGTCACTGACGTTATCTACTGTTTCAAAGCGATGAGTTAGATAATTCTCAACCCTTACAGTACTGTAAAAGTCTGCCGAACTGGTTGAATCGACATCATTAAGTTGTCTGACTCGCTTAATTTGAACTCGAACTTGACTGTCTTGATAATCTTTTGTCATAGTTTCTCTCCTGGTTTGGAAGTAATTTATTTTTCGAGATATTTCTTTCTCGATTGCTTTTACTGTATTTTTTAATCGAGAATAAGTAGAGATAAAAACTGTGGTTTTAAATTTAAAATTTCAGTTTTTTATATTAAGAAAAAACGCAATAAAGTGACTGCATTCATGTGAAATGAGCGCAGTCACTTTATTGCTTGTGATTTTGAGGATTCTTTTGGGGTTTCCTATTTTAGGATGAGGAATGATTGTGCAGAGGTTGAAACTTAGGATTTGTGTAAGACGTCAGTTTGATTTCAGTCGAAAACTTGACTGAATCAAACTAGAGATTGATGTTGAAAATGTAGTCCTAAATCATTTCTGATGCTGAGATAAAAAAGTCTGCTGATTAAGTGTGTGGGATGGGTGAAAGGCAAAGCCTGTGCCCATCGATTCATGCATAGACACTTTAGGGATGTTTTACTCATTCGACAGAAATAATTACACACACTGTTTAATTTTAAGGGCTGATTTCAAAGCTGTCTACATTAACAATTGCCACCAATTGTTTTTCTGTTTATTTAAAGGCGCTGCGATTTTTTCTAGATGTTTTAACTGGTTTATTCTCGATTCTATGGATGGATATTTTCTCCTGATCTAGAAGGGTTCGATTGCGAGGGGTCGGACCCTTATTACTTTGGAAATTAATTTTGAATCGAGAAAACCTAGAGATAAAAAACTATTTTTGATCTAATTTAGAGTATTTTTTCAAGTGATAAATCCATGGAAAAGTAATCAATTTTTCTGGATTTTGAATGCGATCGCTGAGTTTATTTTTTGTGTTTTGGATGAGGGTTTCGAGGTTTTTTAGGTTTTCTGGATGGCTCTTTTAGCTGTGTTCATGCTGTTTTTTGTGGAAGACTGGGCTTAAGAATTAGCCCTCAGGGAGAAACAAGCTTCTGGGTATTGGGTGCATCATGAAGCTGTGAGTCTGTGGGAGTTGGTAAAGCTGAACCGATGCAAATCAGCCCTAAACCAATGCAAGCGAGTCCGAGATAAAACAAAGTTTTGTCTAAAATAGTGTCTGTCATCTTCTGTATTTAGAACGCTATTCTCGGCATACGGTTGAAGCTGGGAAACTCTAACTCCTTTCGTTGCCGGAATTTCTCGCCTTAAGTTGATAGCTGATTTATCAACTGCTAGAAACTAATATGCAGCAACCTGCCAGTCATCACCATGGCAGATAAATCAATTAAGTCTCCCAGTTAAGCCCCCCAGTTAAGCCGCTGCTTGAGATGCCGGTCTAATGCCTGCAGGAAGAGGCGTTCAGGTGAATAAATCGTTAAAAATCGCCAATCTCCCAGTTAAGCCATTAGGATTACTTGCAAGTTAAGGTTCAAACCAACGTTTTTTGGGATCACAATTGTTGATATGGCCAATTCCCGCAAACGTGCCAAACGTCGTCGCGGTGTCTTGCTCTCCCCGGAAGGTTGGGAGCGATTGCAGGCTGCCCAACTAGCCTCAGAGCTAGACCAGAATGAAGGTGAGCCTTACACAATTGAACAGTTAGCTGAGTTAACGCGTCTCAGCACCAATACCTTAGGACGACTGCGATCGGGCGAGACACCTGTCGATCGCCAAACCCTGAAAATTTATTTTGAGACCTTTGGCCTCACGCTGACGCCAGCTGACTATGCCTCACGAGCGTCGGCTACCACTCAGGTCAATGTCAGTGCTACTGTCGCCACGGCTTCCGACACCACTGTTGCCGATAGCGATTCTTCAGACATTGACCCTGTCGCGACAGTTACCCCCGTCCCCAATTCCCCAACGCCTCCTGAGGCCCCATCATCACTGCCGCCACTTGCCCGCCCGCAGAACCAGCAAGATTGGGGGGAAGCTATTGATGTGTCCGTGTTTCATGGACGCACCACTGAACTCGCCACCCTGGAGCAGTGGATCGAACAAGATCGCTGCCGCCTGATTGGCATTTTTGGGATGGGGGGCATTGGCAAAACGGCCCTTTCCGTCAAACTAGCAGAACAGATTCAATCCCAATTCGAATTCATTATTTGGCGATCGCTGCGGAATGCCCCGACGCTGGACGTGCTGCTGAGCGAGCTGGTTCCCTTTCTGTCGCATCAACAGGTTACAGAGCCGACCCGGCGCAGCCTTTTAGACTGTCTGCGTCAGGCTCGCTGCCTATTGATTTTCGATAACCTGGAAACGATCTTACAAGCAGGCAGTCAGGCCGGTTATTGCCGTCCCGGTTATGAAGACTATGGCGATTTGCTGCGGGTCGTGGGGGAAGCAAGCCACCAAAGTTGTGTGGTGCTGACTAGTCGCGAAAAACCCGCCGAAGTGGCCATGTTTGAAGGGGTTGAAGCGGCCGTGCGATCGCTGCCCTTGAGCGGTTCCTTCGAGATTGCTTTGGCCATGGTTGAGGCTCAGGGGCTGGCGGGTACACTGGCCCAAAAACAGACCCTCTGTGAGCACTACGGCTGCAGTCCCTTAGCACTCAAGATTGTTGCTAGCTCGATCAAAGACTTATTTGACCGTGATATTGCACAATTTTTGGCCGAAGAAGTCTCCGTCTTCTATGGGGTGCGGCGACTCCTTGATCAGCAGTTTGAGCGTCTCTCCGAGCTGGAACAGAGCATCATGTATTGGCTCGCGATTAATCGTGAGTGGACCACCCTTTCAGAATTAGCCACGGATATTGTGCCGCAGGTAAGCCGCACAAAAATTCTAGTGGCTTTAGAATCTCTGAGCTGGCGATCGCTGCTTGAAAAGCAGGCCAGCCAGTACACCCAGCAACCCGTGGTGATGGAATACGTCAGCGATCGGTTAACTGATCAAGTATTTCAAGAGCTCAGCCGACCGGAAGACCTTTTACCCACGTGCCTGTTTAACCGTCATGCATTGCTAAAGACGACGGTCAAAGACTATGTTCGGGAAAGTCAAATTCGCTTGATCTTGCAGCCCATCATCCATCAGTTACAAACGACCTTTGGGCTTTCTCCCGTGCTTGAGCAGCAGCTCCAACGGAGCTTAACGACACTTCGAACCCTTCACAGCCCCGGTTACGGTAGTGGCAATCTCATCAACCTGCTCCATTGCCTTGGTGTGGATTTAACAGGGTATGACTTTTCCAAATTAAGCATTTGGCAAGCCTATTTGCAGAATGTTGATTTGCACCAGGTCAACTTCGAGAATGCCAATTTAGTCCGATGTGCCTTTACGCAAACGTTTGAAAGTCTGATTGCGCTTGCGTTTAGTCCCGACGGTGAATTACTAGCGACAGGGGACATGGATGGCGAACCTCGCCTGTGGCAGGTTGCCGACGGACAGCCCATCCAGACGTTTGAGCGCCATAAAGAAGCCATCTGGAGCATTGCCTGGTCTCCCAATGGGCGAACGCTGGCAACCGGTAGTGAAGATCGAACCGTGAAGCTTTGGGACATTCAGAGTGGGGCTTGTTTGCGGACTTTGAAGAGTCCTTTGACTATTCGGGCGATCGATTGGTCCCCAGATGGACAGTCGTTAGCGAGCGGAGGGGATGATAACTACGTGCGATTGTGGCAGGTTGCCACTGGGGAATGTGCTAACGCCCTAGCCGGACATACCGGTTGGGTTTATGCCGTGGCTTTTAGCCCTAACACGTCTGAAAATAGCAACCCGATAGTAGCTAGTGGGTCTTTTGATCAAACGATTCGTCTGTGGGATATCGTTACCCATCAATGTGTAAAAACCTTGCAAGGCCATACCGGAGGAATTTGGTCCGTTACCTGGAGCCCCGACAGTCAACGCTTAGCTAGCAGTGGCGAAGATGCTCAGATTAGAGTTTGGGACATTGCTAGTGGTCAATGCCTGATGACCCTGGCCGGACATAAAAGTCTCGTCTTCTCTGTTGCTTGGAGTCCTGATGGCAACACTCTGGCGAGTGCTTCCTATGATCAAACTATTCGTCTGTGGGATGCTGTCAGTGGTCAATGTCTGACCACACTGAGGCAAGGCAATAACATGGTTTGGTCTGCGGTCTGGCACCCTCTAAGCAATCTGTTTGCCACGGGCTCCCATGACCGCACGATAAAACTTTGGGAGCTTCAGAGTCGAGCCTGTCGCCGCACATTACAAGGCTATACCAATCGAATTTGGGATGTGGTTTGGCATCCCGATGGCCAAACTCTGGCGAGTGGCAGCAACGATTGCACCATTCGCGTGTGGCATCCGAGTAGTGGCCAATGCTTACAAACGCTACGAGGTCACACCAGCTGGATTATAGGATTAGACTGGAGCCCGGATGGCCAGACTCTGGTCAGCGGCTCGGATGATCTCACCGTTCGTTTGTGGCAAGCCAGTACGGGAAAGTGTATCCAAATTTTAGAAGACCATAGTTCCTGGGTCTGGTCTGTAGCCTGGAGTCCCGATGGCCAACGCCTTGCCAGTAGTTCTGGCGATCAGACTGTGCGCATCTGGGATGTCGCTAGCGGTCAGTGCCTGCTCTGCCTGGAAGGACACCAAAACTGGGTGTGGACCGTGGCTTGGCGTCCTGACGGTCAAGTCTTAGCCAGTGGTTGTGATGACCAGAAAATTCGCCTTTGGGATAGCCAAGAGGGGACTTGCCTGCAAGTCCTTGAAGGACATCGCAACTTTGTGCGAACAATTGCCTGGCAGCCGGTTTGTCTAACCTCTCCAACAGCGACGGGGCGTTTGCTGGCCAGTGGCAGTGATGACCTTGAGGTTCGTCTTTGGGACACTGACACAGGTGCTTGTGTAAACACCTTAAAAGGGCACACCGATCAAATCAAAAAAGTTGCTTGGCATCCAGATGGAGTCTTATTGGCGAGTGCCGCTGCTGATTTCACCGTCAGGGTATGGAATACCGTCAGCAGTGAGTGTGTCAATGTCCTACAGGGTCACCAAGGGACTGTTTGGTCTGTGGCCTGGAGTCCGGATGGGCAGACCCTGGCCAGCAGCAGTACCGATGAAACCATTCGACTGTGGGATGTTGATAAGGGCGAATGTCGGCAAATTCTCCGTTCCGCACGTCCTTACGAAGGTCTGAACATTACTGGTGTTACCGGCATTACGGCAGCCCAGAAGGCTACTTTAATGACCCTGGGTGCAATTGGTGGCTAGATGAGATGGAAGGACTCATTTATTAAGCCTGTGCTTGTTGCCATTGGGCCGCGATCGCTTGGAGGGTTTGATGATTGAGTTTGCCCTGAGCATTTCTGGGTAATGCCTCCACCGGCACCCAGACTTTGGGCCGTTTAAATCGGGCAATGTTCGCTTGCAGAGCTGTGTCCATGGCATGGACTGATGGGGTTGAGTCATGCGGGACATAAACCGCTGTGACACATTGGCCCCAATACGGATCAGGCGTACCCAACACTGCGATATCGGTTACGAGCCCCGTTGCTCGGATGGCAGCTTCGACCTCAGCCGGAAACACATTTTCACCACCGGTAATAATTTTGTTGCTGAGGCGACCTACCAAGGTCAGATAGCCTTGGTCATCCAAAAAACCCATATCATCCGTGGGAAAGAAAGGTGGTGATGTTAATTCACGGTCCGTTGGGGGTGCAAACGTGTCTGTTGGGTAGTAGCCCCATGCCAGCGAAGCTGCGGCAATCTGAATCTGCCCCGAGGTACCCGGCGCGACGGGTTGTCCGTGTTCATCGACAATCATGACTTGGGCATGGGGGAGCACTTGTCCTACACTCTGATTCCCAGCTAAAAACGCTGCAGGCTTCAGGGTGGCAATTTGGGCTGCGGTTTCGGTCATACCGTAGCAAGGGGCCAAAGGAATCCCCAGGCTACGGGCTTGTTGGAGGAGTGCTGGCCAACTGGGTGCCCCCCCTATAAAGACCGTTTTACACTGGGCCAACCAGTGAGCCAACGCTGCGTTTTCCAGTAATGCCTGCAGTTGGGTGGGGACCAGGGAAATAAACCAGTCCGAGGGATCAACTAAGGTGGGAGGCCCGGTTTTCAGGTCTTGAAAGGCGATTAACCAGAGGGCTCCCCCCGATAGCAGCGATCGCATAAACTGCATCAGACCGCTGACGTGATAAAGCGGCAAGGTACAGATCGAATGAATAGCCGCTGATTGGAAGTACTGCTGCAAGCCCCAAACTGCGGCTGCAAGGGTCTCCCAATGATGGGCGACAAAGCGAATGTGCCCCGAAGAGCCCCCGGTGGGAATTAGGATAAGACGCTTCGTTGCCAGGGCGGGTGACATGGGCAAAACGGGTGCCGTTAGCCGTTCGAATTGCGCGGTTGAGGAAGTATTGAGGGCCTCAAGTTGCGTGCCAATAGCGCGATCGCCCCACACTCGATCCGGTTTGGCAATTGCCAGAGCCTGCTGCCACTCGACGGCTCCCCAATCGGGATTACCCAGAAAGACTCGCTGAGCCGTGGCATGAGCAGCTAGAAATCCAGCTAAGAAACGCACCGGATCGCTTTCAGCCAGCAAAATAGAGTGCCCTTCTGTTACCTGGCCAGTTGCCGGGGCGATCGCGGCAAATTCTTGGAGCAGTGCCTCGGTTAAGGCTAAGAATGCTTGATTATCCTGACCCACGAGCCAGTTATCGTGGGCTCTGCTTTTTAACAATTCCAACGGTTTCATGGATGGATGCACTTCTGAATTTCTCAAGCCAAATTTCTCAAGCCAGGGCTGAAACTGGAGTGGGATGCAGGACAGCCTTAATTTCTTGGTGTAGGGCTTGGTGTAGGGCCAGGTTTGCTTGGCGATCTGTGACTACTTCGATAACGGCGGACCGCTGTTTTTGTAGGGCGGTTTGGTAGACCTGGATGAATTCTGCTGATGTCTGAGGCTGGTAATAATCGAGGCCAAACATCTGACTCGCAGCCTCAAAGGCGAACCCATGAGCCGCTCCAAAATAGGGTTCAAAGACATCTTCAAACTGGGCCACTGGCAAGAAAGAGAAAATACCACCACCATCGTTGTTAATCACCACGACAATGACGGGCTGCGACACCGTTTTGAGCAGGGCCAGCGAGTTTAAGTCATGCAACAGCGATAAATCTCCCACCAAGAGTGTTACGGGGGTTTGCCGCCCTACGGCGAATCCAGCGGCGGCGGCGATCGCCCCCTCAATGCCACTGGTGCCGCGATCGCCGCCAATGGCCGTTACCCCCCCTTCAGGCGCGCCGTACATATCCATATCACGGATTGGCATACTGTTCGCTAAATAAAGTCCGTGGTCAGCCGGTAGTTGACGCGATACCGCCCGAGCGATCGCCGGTTCACTAATAGTGGGTTGCGCGAGCACCCGATCAACCACCTGATGAATTTTCTGGGAAGCCTCGATGAGGGCTGTTACCCAAGGGGCCACGGGACGGCTCTCAAGCTGTGGCAGCAGCGTGGGTACCAAATCACTTATACGGGTTTCTAGTCGTAAAGAGACCGTATGCACTGGATCATGGCGTAAAGGATCATCCGCAATGACCAGATGGTGCTGCGGTGGATAGACCTCTAACCATTGCAGAAAGCGCTTGGACACCATGCGCCTGCCAATTTGTACCACGGTCTCTATGGTCCAATCCTGCTCAGTGATGGTGGGCCACAGCTGATCAAAATAGAGAATGGTGGTCGGCAGCGGATCCGCCTGTAACCGCAGTCCCGATTGCACATCGGCAAAGACGGGCCAGTTGAGGGCACGCGCCAGTTCAAGAACAGCCTGTTGTTCCCGCTGGTTGGCTAAACGTCCGACCACCAGGAGTCCCCGCTGACTTTGATTGAGCGTGGCGGCCAGGACGGCGATATCCGCTGCACTGGGGATGGCCGTGGAGTGTCCGTAGTCGGTATAGGGCGTCGAGTGGGTGCGCCAGGTTTGTAACGGAGCCAGATAATCCCGTTCAAAGGTTTGGGGCGTGGGGGCCAAAGGCTCTCTGAGTAAACAGTTGAGGTGTACCGGTCCTCCTGGAAAGCGCCGGGCACGATACACCGCTTGATCAACGGTGGTTAACACCATTTGTGGTGCAATTTGAGTGTCTGGGCACGGTAACTCAAATTCCCATTGGGCATAACGACCATATAACTGGGTTTGTTGAATCGTTTGGTTGGCCCCGGTATGGTGCAGCTCGGGGGGGCGATCGGCAGACACAATAATCAGCGGCAGCGTATCTACGGCAGCTTCAATCACGGCTGGATAGTAATTGGCAGCGGCTGTGCCGGAAGTACACACCAGCACAGCGGGTTGTCCCGTTGCTCGGGTGTATCCCAGAGCGTGGAAGGCGGCGGCCCGTTCATCAAAGCAAACGATGCTTTGAGCTTGGGGATGACGGGCGATCGCCACTGTCAGCGGTGTTGAGCGTGACCCCGGTGACACGATAAAGTAATTCACTCCATTTCTGACAAGTTCTTCAACGAGTAAAGAGCCCCAAAGACTATTGATGTTGACAGTACTAATGGTCATAACGATCGAGTGCTTGGCCCCAGTTAAGTCCGTGAATTAAACCTAGGGCTACAACGTAAAGCAAAAAGTTTCCTCAAGGATAGAACTTTGGCGTCAAGCTTCCACCTGAAACTTTGGGGTTGAGGGTGTTTTGTTTTTTTGTTCGTTGTCTGTCCCTTCCACCCTTCTAACGAGTCCAAATTTTGATTTGTCCGTTTAGGCCGCCACTCACCACGGTGCGGCTATTAGGCGCAAAGGCCACTGACCAAACCCAACCTTCGTGCCCCTCTAAAATACCAACTAGCTTACCGGTTTCAATGTGCCAGAGTCGAATGGTTTTATCATTACTTGCCGTGGCTAATAACTTAGCGTCAGGGCTGAAGGTGACACAATTTATCGGAGCCGTATGAGCCTGAAACTCAGTCGTCTGGCGACCACTATTAAGTTTCCAGAACCTTACCATGCAGTCAGCACCACAGCTTGCCAACAGCCAGTTGTTGGGACTAATGGCCACCGAATGCACCTCTGCGGTATGTCCTTCAAGAACATGATGGGTGCCTCGGTTCTGCAGGCGATGAATGCGAATTTGCGCATCCTGGCCACCGCTGACCAGTGTTGAGCCATCGGGACTCACAGCCACCGATCGCACCCAGTGATGGTGCCCGCTGATAGTTTTGAGCGGCGTCAACTGCCCTATCTGCCAAACCTTTATAGTGGTGTCCTGGCTGCCACTAAACAGATATCGGCCATCGGGGCTAAAAGTCACAGCCCGAATCCATTCGGTATGACCTGTCAGAACCGCGACCAGTTGCCTGGTCGCCACATTCCACAAACGAATCGTATTGTCATTGCCCGCACTGGCGAGGAGTTGGCTATCAGGGCTAAAGGCCACGCAACGGACCCAACTGGTATGTCCCTGCAGTTCGCAAAGCTGTATGCCTTCAGGAAATTTCCAGAGCGCGATCGTGCTGTCCCCACCACCACTCGCGATATATTTTCCGTTGGGACTCACCGCAAGGGTGCGCACCCAACTACTGTGTCCTTCTAACGTTTTCATGCAGTGCCACCCTTCTTTGGCTGACGACGATCGTCTTGCCGCTGGTGGGGATGAAACTGAAGTTGCGCCTCCCCCTGGCGATGATAGCGAGGCCGGGGAACGACTTGAACCAGGTTGGAGTGTATTGGACAAGAGCATCGTTAGACAGTTGAATGGCAGACACAGCAGATACCGATCGGGCAAACAGGGATCGCTACGGTAACGACAAAAGGTCAACATTGGTAACCGCTAGTTGCGTTACCGATCTTTATGAGCAGGAAGTTTTACCTTTACTCACAACTACACAGAGAGTGCAGCTGATTTCGTAAAAATGCCCTAGGCGATACTGCCTCGTTTGCGAGCTTCTTTGTAAGAAATACCGACATTCTGCAA
>JBCBTQ010000065.1:0-25535 GCA_039818605.1 Cyanobacteria bacterium J06639_14
CGGCTTGGAAGATCAGATTGCTCGCTACAAAGGAGCCTTGCGATATGACGAACTCTTGCCGCTGCGCAAGGCTGGCGTGGATTATCTTGCTCTAGGGCATATCCATAAGAACTACAGTGTCGAAGACTGGATCTTCAACCCTGGCTCACTAGAGGCCAATAATATCGAGGAAGGCAAGTACGATCGCGGTGCCTACCTGGTAGAGCTAACCCCATCGGGAATTCAAGCCTCGTTGCAACAGGATTATCAGCAGCGGTCTATTGTGCGCCTGCAGGTCAGGACGCGTGGGGAAGAAAGCGAAACCGAGTTAACTGAGCTAGCGGTATCCGCAGTCGAAACGGCGATCGCTCAAGGTCGCCTGGTTCCCAACGATCAACCCATTGTGGAACTCCGCATTGAGGGGACAGTGGGGTTTGAACGCTTGTCATTAGATACACGCCATCTTCAGCAAACACTGCAAGCCATGAGTCAGGCCTTGATTTTCCTCCTCAAATACGATGTCGAGGAGATTAGTTTCCAGTCACCGACAGCCGATGAAGCCAGCCGCGAACAAATTGAAGAGAACGCATTTTTAGACCTGCTCGCAGGGCACCGAGACTACAAAAAACGAGCCCCTGAATTAGCGAATGCACTGGTTGATCTCAAGAACCGCTGCCTCGTAGGGCAGGACGATGCAGCGCTATATCAATACGTCGAAGATATCCTGACGGCATCGAGCGATCGCCAAAATTCGAGTTCTTAGGCGATTGCAGAGAAAGACGTGATCCCGATGCGGTAGGCAGACATCCTGCAAAATTCCCCTCCCTTCCGAATTCTGAATTCCAATCACCCTTCGACCTCTCCATAGGTCACTTTCCGCAATACAAAAAGACTCCCTTGGTTCCCGCGACCGATACGCAGGTCATCATCCAGATAAGTGACCTCTAACCAGCCAGACTGGCGATCGCGGTTAATCCGAAAATCGATCCCCTGCCACAGGGGCAGCTTCTCCTGCATCTGAAGCGTTTGCAAGAAAGCCTTGGGCGTCTTGTAGCCGAGGATGCGTTGGAACCCCAAGACACCTCTTTCAAATCCCACATTGACGCGTTTCTGAGAAACTGCTTCAAACCGAGCGGCGACGGAAACGAGCCCTTCAAGGTAAGGCAAGCCCACAACCTCCGCAATATTGTAAATTCGCTGTTCAGCAACGTAAATGCACTGATAGATCTGCCCCAACCTGTAAAGAGGGGTACGATCGATGCCCAAAAGTTCTTGGCTAGTGGTATAAAGCAGTTGCCAAATACCCTCCAATTGTTCTTTTGCTTCTAGGGGATGCGGCGTTGGTGTACGGTCTTCTAGCCGCGCAGCCAACGCTTGAATAGATTGTTGATCAGTCTTTGACACCAGCAATCCCCGATTAGTTGCTGCGATCGCTTCTAATAAATCTGTTTTTCCCAGCATGATTTTGCATCAATAATTGTAAACTTATGATCTACAAGCGGATACACCTGTTAGTTTACGTGAGTTCTAATTGACACTTTCTAAGATATAAGCTAAATCTCCGGTGTTAGACTCGTATTTGTACTTCATCAGCCTACTTGCCCCATGGGTATCCTTATATGGCTTGAACTGTACTGTGATTAGGAATTCCCCCTTGTTTGTTTGTATTTGACCTTAGGTAGCAATGACGTATAATCCTTCACTTCGTGAAATTCCACGGCGGCAGCCAGCCGATGTATTGCCGACCCAGCAAGAACCCTCGATTTTGGTTTGGTTAGAGGGAACAGGGCGATTAAAGCCCCGCGAAGATGCTTTACTAGCTAAAGAAGAGGCAGACAATGAAGAAATTTCTGACCTCATGGGCGATGCTGAAAAAGATTTCGATGATGATATGGATCTCGATGAAGACGACGACATGTAAGTGTTGATCCCAAATGTGTGGTGTGGATCAAAAGCTGATAACTTAAAGACCGTTTTGTGGTGTGATTGAACGTTTGTGTGTGGGGAGTCAACGCAGTTGTGGATGCCAAATTCTTATCAGATAGGTCTCTAAGGCCCTTCGCCTTGTCGGGACAAACATTGCTTTGGGTGCTCAGTGTTGGAATTTTGGTTGGGAGTCTCGTTTTAGATAGTGCTGCCGGTAGACTGGGCTACCTGCAGTCGTTGACGCTTCCTCTGGGATTTGCCTGGTTGGGTGCTGCTGCTGCTGGGTTTGTCGTTGTACCTGTATTACGGGCTCTGAAAACAGGTCAGTTTATTCGTGAAGAAGGGCCTCAAGCTCACTTCAAGAAAGCGGGCACGCCAACCATGGGAGGAATTTTCTTCATCCCTGTCGGGGTTTTTGTGGCGATCGCGCTATCAGGTTTTTCCCAAGGCGTCGTGGCAGCAGGGCTGCTGACCCTGGCTTACGGCTTCATTGGCTGGCTAGACGATTGGCAAGTGTTGCAGCGGAAGTCAAATAAGGGGATTTCGCCGCGGACAAAACTAGCACTGCAAATCATCTTTTCAATTCTGTTTTGTGTCTGGGTCTTAGGGACTCAACCCACTGACCTGACAACGGTAATGTTGCCTTTGGGCATCAACATCCCTCTCGGCATTCTTTTCTGGCCTTTGGCTGGATTTGTCTTGGTGGCTGAGAGCAACGCGACCAATCTGACCGATGGTTTGGATGGTTTGATGGGAGGAACAGGTGCCATTGCCTTGTTGGGCCTAGCTACCTTGATGCCAGCAACTCATCCTGATTTGATGGTGTTTTGCGCGGCAATGAGTGGGGCTTGTTTGGGTTTTCTAGTCCATAATCGCAATCCCGCTAAGGTTTTTATGGGCGATACCGGCTCCCTGGCTTTGGGCGGTGCGTTAGCTGCAGCAGGCATTTTAAGCGGTAACCTATTTGGCTTGCTGATTGTGACGCTGCTATTTTTCGCTGAGACCGTGTCTGTCATCATCCAGGTGGGCTATTACAAGGCCACAAAGGGACCCGATGGGGTCGGTAAGCGCTTTTTCCGGATGGCTCCTTTACATCACCATTTTGAGTTGTCTGGCTGGTCAGAGCTGCGTGTAGTTGGTGTGTTTTATGGTGTGACAGCATCGCTGGTGGCGATCGCCATTACGACGCTGACCTGAGACAAAATTAGCCCTTGAGCGCGATCACTGAAAAAGGCGTTACCTGTTGAAGCACTGGATTTATCCATCGAGACCAACCTAAGTCAGTAAATTCATTGCGGGAAATCACCTGAAAACTGAGGCGGAGACGTTTCGATTCCCCAAGTGGGGTAAGGGAGGATAATCACTTGCCCCTCTTCTGGGAAGTCTGACTCAGGAACATTGATGGCTCCGTTCACCAAGAGGTGATGGCGCAAACAGGCTTCAGCTGCATGCCGATGGCTGAAGCTGAAGTTGGCGACATAGAGGTAGGGCTTATTTGAGTTATTTTGACGTTGAGAGGGTTGCGCGGGTTCCCAAAGCCGTAGTTTGATGCGCTCCGCTTCTCTGGTAATGCGATAGCAGATGACGTAGTCGTCTGTTAGAGTCTGGCTTAATTCCATACTTCATACAGTCGTCTTATCAAGGTTTAAAGGTCTATATTTTTTTGAAAAAGTGTGGCAGCAGCACCCTACGCACAATAAATCAGTTGGCAACGCTTGACCATCCTGAATTTGAAAAACTATTAAGACGAACTAAAGTTATTGTAAGTTCCCTAAAAGTTATTAAGAATACCTTAGCGATTCCCTGAGATATCGCCAAGAGGCTGTGGCATTTTTTTGCGATATCTAGTTCAGGAGTGGTAACGCAGACTGATGAGGCTGGCGGCGATCGCACCCAGCAAAAGCAAATACGTTAGCCAGTTGCCCCAGCGGGCGTAAAGCGTCTGCGATTGTTGCCGATAAATCGTTGTGAGATGGGTGACGTACTGATTCGCTGGGCCGAGCCAAAGCGTTTTGCCATGGGGTGTCACCACCCCAGAGATGCCAGTGTTGGTAACCCGCACCGACCAGCGATCGTTCTCAACGGCACGCATCACATCCTGAGCGTGATGCTGCCGCATCATCAGCGGTGGATAGGGATCGTTGTTCGAAGCTGTCATAATCCATTGCCCTCCCTGAGCCGTCTGCCTACGAAACAGCTCGCTATAGGCCGATTCATAGCAGATACCCACAACCGCCCTTCCTAAGGGCGTCTCGAACACCTGCTGAGTGTCCCCTGGCAGCAAGCTACTATCCACCGGAGACAGTCGTGAAATCAACCGTCCTAGGATGGCCTGGAAAGGAATATATTCTCCTAAGGGAACCAGCTTGACCTTGTTGTACTGACTGGTCACCTCCCCTTGTGCGTCTAAATTCACTAAGCTTTGGGTCAGATACCGCATCTGGTTGTGAATGGCCGGGCGAAATGTGCCTAACCACAGGACGACACCCTTCTCCAATACGGCTTTTCTGAGGGGATTTTGAGCCTGGTAGATGCGACTCCAGACTTCAGGAATAGCGCCCTCCGGTGTTAGGACAGCGTCCGCCCCCTGCTCAACCAAATCGCGATAGCTTTGGGTATATCGCTCGACTGCCTGTCGCGTTCCTTCGGGCGTGAGTTTGACACGGGTCGGGATATTTCCCTGGATAAGCCCAATCTTGAGTGCTGCTTGGGGAGACGTAGGCAGTGGTTGGTTGTAGAGCATGCCGCCTACACCATGAAGACCCGCGATGAGCAGTAAGCCAACCAAGGCTAGAGACTTAGAGCGAGTTGTGGTTGCAGTCGTGCGCCGTAGACTCATTTCAGCCCAGCAGCCATTGATTGCCACAATGGCTCCGGTAACAGTCATAGGACCGGCCAACTGCCCTAGATGCAAAATCCACAGGTTATGAGGGCTCTGAGTATAAGACAAAGAGGGCCAGTAGAGAGGCCCCCAACTCAAGAGGGTTTCCAGCAGGCACCAGAGGGCTGTGCCCACTAAAATCCGGCTGGCTGCATTGAGCTGACAGCGATCGCTCAGCTTGCGAAGCAGCACTGCCCACAGACCAAACGTTACACTGCCCAATCCCGTAATAAAGGCCCAGGCAAATAAGGCGATCGCGAGGCTGGCTAGCCAGGGGATACCCATCCAGGTGAGCGGATGGAGGGCCGTGATCCACGACAGCGCGATCCCGTGGTAAACCCCACTCCATAGAAAACCTAATCGGAACACAGTTCCTGTCGCTGGCAACGCTGGTAATGCCATGACCGATCGCCACAGAGGAACTAGCGCGATCCACGCCAGGGGCCAAGCATTCACAGGTTCTGGTGTGAGCCCCATGAGGATCCCCCCCATGAGACAGCTAAGCAGTGGCGAACGCCACCAATGAGCGTGGCCCGTGGGATCGCTGAACGCTATCCCAAAGCGCGATCGCCAATGCCCTTCGGCTTTTGCGACCGGAGAAGGACGGTTTCTGCCACGTGCGTGGGTCTTCCCCATTGGCAAGATCAAAAAGTACAACATTAGCCTGAGCCTAGATGCAGTATCGCATCCCAGCACAAGACTGTGTGAAGACGTCGCTGGTATTTGCCTCAAAGGAGTCTGCCCATGCCCGTGAAGAAAAATCTGCAACCGCCGCGATCGCGCCAGATTATTAATCTTCTGTTTTTGATTAGTACGGGTTTTCTAATTATTAATCTCGCTTTCCCCAACCTATTCGGTCCATCGATTCCCCGCGAACCCTACAGTATGTTCATCCATCAAGTACAGGAGCATGAGGTTGCTCGGGTTTCTGTTGGCCAGGATGAGATTCGCTATCAGGTAAAAGATGAGGCTGGTGACCCTGGTCAGGTATACAGCACCACCCCCATCTTTGATCTGCAACTGCCCAAGCTCTTAGAAGAGAATGGGGTCGAGTTTGCGGCCGTCCCTCCGCCTCAGAATCGCTGGTTCACGAGCCTGCTGGGATGGATTATTCCACCCCTGATTTTTGTGGGTGTCTGGCGATTTTTCATCGCTCGCGGGGGCGGTGGTGCCCAAGGAGCCCTTTCGATTGGGAAGAGCCGGGCCAAAGCCTATGTTGAAGATGAGGCCACCAAAATCACCTTTGCCGATGTGGCAGGTGTCGAAGAAGCGAAAGCTGAGCTGGTTGAAATTGTTGACTTTCTCAAAACACCCCGTCGCTTTACCCAGCTAGGTGCCAAGATCCCCAAGGGTGTTTTACTCGTAGGGCCACCGGGAACTGGGAAAACCCTTTTGGCCAAGGCCGTTGCTGGCGAAGCAGGCGTTCCATTTTTCAGTATTTCTGGCTCGGAATTTATCGAACTGTTTGTCGGTGTCGGCTCCTCACGCGTACGCGATCTGTTCGAGCAGGCCAAAAAGCAAGCTCCCTGTATTGTGTTCATCGATGAGCTTGACGCGATTGGCAAATCACGCAGCAGTGGCGGCTTCTATGGGGGTAACGATGAGCGCGAACAAACGCTGAACCAGTTATTGACCGAGATGGATGGTTTTAATGCTGGGGATACAACCGTTATTGTGCTAGCTGCTACTAACCGCCCTGAAACCTTAGATCCGGCTTTGCTACGTCCAGGACGCTTTGATCGGCAGGTTTTGGTCGATCGCCCTGACCTGGTTGGACGGGAAGCGATTCTCAAGATTCATGCCCAGAATGTCAAGCTTTCTCCTGACGTTGATTTGAAAGCGATCGCAACGCGTACGCCGGGTTTCGCTGGAGCTGACTTAGCCAATCTCGTGAACGAAGCGGCTTTGCTAGCAGCTCGGAATAACCATACAGCCGTAGAACAGGCTGATTTTGCTGAGGCTATTGAGCGAGTGGTCGCCGGACTGGAGAAAAAGAGTCGCGTCCTCAGTGATAAGGAGAAAAAGATCGTGGCTTATCACGAAGTGGGTCATGCCCTCGTGGGTGCCGTGATGCCCGGTAGCGATCAAGTCGCCAAAATCTCCATCGTGCCCCGTGGGATGGCGGCGCTAGGCTATACCCTACAACTACCCACCGAGGATCGTTTTCTGCGGGATGAAGCGGAACTTAAAGGGCAAATTGCCACGCTATTGGGAGGCCGTTCAGCCGAAGAACTGGTGTTTGGCAACATTACAACAGGTGCCTCTAATGACCTACAACGGGCTACAGACCTGGCGGAACAGATGGTGACCACCTACGGCATGAGCAAAGTGTTAGGACCGTTGGCCTACGATCGCGGCAGCCAAAATACGTTCCTTGATAACGGCATGATGCCGAACCCGCGTCGTCCTGTTAGCGCCGAAACCGCTAAGGAAATTGATCAAGAGGTGAAAAGCTTGGTGGAAGAAGGACATCAGCGGGCGCTGACAATTCTCCGTACCAACCGCGACTTGCTCGAACGTACAGCAATGCAGCTCTTAGAAGCGGAGGTGATCGAAGGTGAAACCCTCGGTGATCTCCTGTCGCAAGTGACACCACCGGACCTGGAAGCGATCGCGGTTTAGAGCCATCCCCAATAAAAAACATCCAACCTGAGGGACCGGTCTCTAAATGAAAGCAGCAGCTATCCGCTAGTTTTCCACAGAGACCGGGTCCCTCAGGCAACGCAAGACGCTAACAGAGACCGGGTCCCTCAGGCAACGCAAGACGCTAGCATACCTACGGGGCTGTCAAGACGTCATTGAGGGGGCCGACTTGCATGAGAGGGCACAAATTGGGGTGGCTAAAGCTTCTAGGGGCAGCGATCGCGAGTCTGATGCTGATTGTTGCTTGTCAACAATCTCAGGTTTCGCCTCCGAATCCTGCCGATACGACAGCCCCACCGCCATCCTCAACGCGGATTACCCTCAATGGCACCGGAGCCAGCTTTCCTTTATTCCTGTATGAGCGCATCTTTAGCGAATATCGACAAACGGTAGATCCTAACCTGTTAGTCAACTATCAACCCACCGGCAGTGCAGCGGGAATTCAACAAGTGCTTTCCCAAACAGTAGATTTTGGGGCCAGCGATATTGCGATGAGTGACGACGAAATGACTGAGGTAGAACCCGGCATTTTGTTGATCCCAATGACCGCAGGCACCGTTGCGATCGCCTACAACCTACCCGATATTGAGAGCGGCCTCAAGCTATCCCGCACGACCTTAGCGGATATTTTTTTAGGCAAACTGACCCAATGGAATGATCCAGCCATCGCCGAGGCGAATCCAGAACGCTCGTTACCAGATTTGCCGATTATCTTGGTACATCGTTCCGATGGCAGCGGTACCACCGCAACTCTAACCGCTCACCTCAGCGCCATTAGCTCTGATTGGCAAACTCAAGTAGGCACCGGCTTAAACGTCGAGTGGCCAGCGGGTGTTGGTATCAAATCTAATACTGGAGTTAGTGCCCAAATTCAACAGGCAGAAGGTGCGATCGGCTATGTGGAGTATAGCTATGCCAAAAAGCTGGGCCTCCCGATTGCCGCTCTGGAAAACCAAGCAGGCCAGTTTGTTGAACCCAGTCCAGCTAATGGACTCAAAGGCTTAGAAACAGTCATAATGCCTGCAAATCTCAAAGTGTTTGTCACTGACCCGGCTGGAGCCGATGCCTATCCTATCGTGACCTACAGTTGGATTCTGGCGTATCAACAGTATGAAGATGCGGCCAAAGGTGAAGCCCTCAAAGCTGTCTTGAAATGGGGCCTGCTAGAGGGACAGCAATTCAGCGAAACGTTAGGCTATGTGCCCTTGCCGCCGGATGTCGTGAAACAAGCAGTCACCGCAGTTGAACAGATTCAAATGGATTCAGAAGCCTGATGATAGTGTTATTCACAGAGAACCTTAATCTGAGTTCGTATTGTCATCACACGGTCGCAACTGGAATCGAGGTTCTGAGTGGACAGTTTTCTGTGATAGCTGATTTTGGAAGGGTTTAAGCCTACCTGAGGCCCCTTATAAACACAGGGTTTCACATAAATTAATAAATAATCCTCTAAACTCCGACCGGAATACCGGGGTTTATGGCAATATAGCAATCGTAGCTTTCGAAAGTTATGGATCCGAACTTTTGGAACTGCAGTTTGTACTCACCTACCAGATTCAGAGAGAGATTTTCCTATGACGCTTCAATTGGGCGATACAGTCCCCGATTTCACCCAGCAATCCTCTGAGGGTGAAATTACTTTTTATGATTGGGCTGGCGATAGCTGGGTTGTGTTCTTCTCCCACCCTGCTGATTACACTCCCGTTTGCACTACCGAACTCGGCGAAGTTGCCAAGCTGAAGGGTGAATTCGCAAAGCGTAATGCCAAGGTGATTGCCCTGAGTGTTGATGGCGCTGAGTCTCATCAAGGATGGATTGGCGACATTAACGAAACTCAGAGTACTACGGTTAATTACCCCATCATTGCTGACGAAGATAAAAAGGTCTCTGACCTTTATGGCATGATTCATCCCAACGCTAACGCGAAGGTGACTGTGCGGACTGTTTTCGTGATTGATCCCAGTCGTAAGTTGCGGTTAACTATCACCTATCCCCCCAGCACAGGCCGTAATTTCTTGGAAATTTTGCGCGTGTTGGATTCGCTGCAATTGACCGATAACTACAGCGTAGCCACCCCTGTAAACTGGCAAGACGGTGAAGATGTGGTGGTTTCTCCTGCAATTGCAACTGAGGACGCTAAGCAGAAGTTTCCTAAGGGGGTTACCGAAATTAAGCCCTACTTGCGCATGACTCCTCAACCCAACAAGTAGAAAAGCGGCATCTTGCTTTTCTGATAGGGCGATCGCGACCAGACCCCTTTTATGGAAGGAATGTGATCGCGGTTCCTCGATAAATTGCCTGTCAAAGGACGCATCCTAGGGGCGTCCTTTTTTGGATTTCAGATATTAACTGTAACTCGATGCTTGGCAAGTAGGGGCGTGAGCCAATTCTCTAAGAGCTGGCGATTAACTTTGGAGTCATCAGCCGATAACGTTTCCTGCTTACAATGGAAACTGTCCCCAGTGTAAAAAGTTCTCTGGGGCGGTTTTTTTATCTAGTTCAAGATTTCGCTCATGCAATCTGGATGGCGTGTTGGTTCCATATTAGGGATTCCCCTCTACCTGGATCGATCCTGGTTTATCATCTTGCTGCTAGTAACCTTTGTCTACGGCAGCAATCCTGTCTGGCAGACCCAATGGGGAATGCTGTCTTGGGGCATTGGGTTAGTAACGGCACTGTTGCTATTTGGCTCAGTACTGCTTCATGAGCTGGGCCATAGTATCGTGGCCAAGGCCCAGGGTATTCAGGTCAACTCCATTACGCTTTTCTTGTTTGGTGGTATTGCTGCCATTGATCAGGAGTCGAAAACCCCAGGACAAGCTTTTCAAGTTGCGATCGCCGGGCCCGCAGTGAGTTTCTCGCTGTACATTGTGCTCACACTGCTCATAACCTTTGCGCCCGTACCTCTGGTGGTCGTGGCACTGTTGGGCAACATTGCTCAAATCAACCTGGTACTCACGTTGTTCAACCTGATTCCAGGACTGCCGTTAGATGGTGGCCAAGTCCTCAAAGCCGCTGTCTGGAAGGTGACCAAAAGCCGCATCAAGGGTGTTCGCTGGGCTGCACGTATGGGCCTAATTTTGGGTTGGACGGCAGTGGGCGTCGGTGTGATTGCCTACCTGGCGCAGCCTAGTCTAGATTTGATCTGGATTGTCCTCCTGGGTGGATTCGCCATCCGGAATGCCTCTAACTATGGGCGTATTGCGGACTTGCAGGAAACATTATCCGAACTAACCGCAGCGGATGCGATCGCACGCGATTTTCGGGTTTTGGATGCCACCATGACGTTACGCCAATTTGCTGACGAGTATCTTTTACAGACTACTCGTGCACCAATGTACTTCGCCGCTTCTGATGGGCGCTATCGTGGGTTAGTGACGATTGAAGATGTCCGGCAGATCGAGCGGAGTGAATGGGACAGCCGAACGCTACAAAGCATTGCGCGTCCCCTCGATGCCATTCCTTCAGTCCGGGAAACGACACCGATGGCAGAGGTTATTAACTGTTTGGAAAAATCGGAGCTGTCTCGCATTGTGGTTTTAACGCCAGCTGATGCGGTAGCTGGGGTGATTGACCGAGGGGAAATTGTGCAGGCGATCGCCCAGAAAATGAACCTTGCTATCTCTGATGTTGTCATTCAACGCATTAAAGATGAAGGCGAGTATCCGGCAGGACTGAAGCTTCCGGCACTGGCAAAATCCCTGCTGGAATAATGCTCTTAGGACAGATGGGGGTTAACGCTGTGCCGATCGTGGGGTGAAATTGCATGCATCCTGCTGTTCTTGAGGCGTCAGTGGCTGAGTCTCAAACACCACACCTAACCCTTGCTCAATCTCCTCGCCAATAATTTTGGCAAGCAACTGAAGCCATGCATCTGACGCCTGTGGTGGTAGATCCTTGAGTTGCTGGCTGGTTTCCATTGCTTCCCCGAAGACTCGATGAAACAGATCGGCATTAGGCCACAGCCGCATCGTGCCTTGCTGGAGTAAATAGCGATCGCGCCGCAACTGGGCGCTACCAATCAGCTTATACCCGTTGGGCGTCACCAAGTCAGCAGCCGTTGCGACCGCGAAGCAATTGGCCTGATGGTGGTATCCTCGCCCAGCAGTACCATAACGCAAGGGCACGCCCAGTCTTTTCCAGGCAGCTATCAGGGCGTCACAAATATGTTGATACAAATCTTGGCGGCGATTGCTCAAAAGAGGTAAGGCAATTGCGTAAGTAAAGTCACCTTGATGAAGGACTGCACGCCCCCCTGTCGGCCTCCGCACCAAGTCAATTGGCTTACCTTGCCACTCTAAAGATTGCCAATGTTCGGGCCACTGTCGCTGATGGTATCCCAGCGATATTGCCACCGGCTGCCAACGATAGAAGCGCAAAGTCGGCTGTTGTTGCCCTGTTATCAACTGGTCCAACATCCAGGCATCTACTGCCATATGAAAACTACCGGCAGCGACCATTGCAGGTATGAAACGCCATGGCTGTTGTCTCAATTTTGGGCAACCTTGAAACTGTTTTGAGAACCGTATGCTGTATCGTTAGGCGATCGCTGAGACAAAAATTACCGTTTGGTTGGAGTGTTGGGTCGGGACCTCAACCAGAACCGACAGCAATCTATTCATTTTGAGAAATCACCTGGATAGACAGACGATGGCCTTACATACCGTAGTCGGCTTGGAGTACTTCGTCGTTGTCATCGGCAATCGTAGCTGCGATCGTCATAATCCGCGATATTTCACTCGGGGTGATGTCGGCTAAAGGACGACTGGCAAGGACAACAACTTGCTCACCCAAAATGCCAAAACATGCCTCAAATGTCTCTCCGCAGTTCATTTCTAGCAAATGACGCATCAGCTTAGGTTCGTCTTTGGCCGGTAATTTCAAGACCGGTGACCAAACAGTCAGAATGTCTTCGTCCGTAGTCCCTGTCAGTTGTACGTAGACTTCAACACTGCCGTAGCTAAACTTCCAAAGAAAACTATTATCGTCACCACGACTGACCATAGCACTTTGATCTTGATCAAGACTGGCAATCACCGTCTCAATTACCTCGACATGATTAGCTACTACAGCCTCTTCACCTTCACTCCCGGCAAACGGTGCCAGCGTCTCAAGACCCACTGATGTCGTCGTCATGATCAGTATTATTGTCCTTTTATGAATGCGCTCATCCAAATCTAACCGCTGTTACCTGCATATCAACAGGATGAGTCAGATTTTCTTTACTTTCAGAATTAAGATGTTCGTTATTGGTTGATGGTAGATGCGTGGTTAGAGTGAGGTATTGGGTGGGTAACTACCGTATTCGTTATGAAGCTCTTTGCCCCAATGCATTTTTGCCCGTACCACTTGATGTTAGGTAGGGGTGGCGAGTCGAGGGTCGGTTTGAATTTTGCATAATCCCTACACCCTACCTGCCATCACCCTCCTACCCATCCACTCTGCTACGCTCAAGCTGGTTTCTGTGCGAACCAATACTTGCTGACAAAATGAACCTCTGTCTGGATATTGGTGAACCCTGCGGTTTCTAGACGCTGGCTCAAATCGTCGTAGGTATAGTCGCGATAGAAGGGCTCGTGGAACAGCTCGGGGAAGTTACGCATCATGGGTTCTAGTTCGGGAGTATCCAGCATCTGGATGGAGTCACAGATGGTGAAGGTACTGCCAGGCTTAGCGACGCGAAAGGCTTCGTTGATAACCTGCTGACGAATGGGGCCAGGCAGTTCATGAAACAAGAAGACACAGGTGACGCCATCAAAATAACTATCCCGATAAGGCAGATCTTCAGCCTTGCCTTGGGCTAGTTGGGGTAACGTTCCTGGTGTCTCGGAGAGCGTCTGATTTGCCTTGCGCAGGTAGGCCGGTGACAAATCAATCCCAAATAACGATACTTCGGGAAAAACCTCACGCAGCATCTTGAGTGTGCGACCCGTTCCACAAGCTAAGTCTAGAACTTTGAGCTGTTGAGGTTTTGGGGCTGAAAGCTGAGTATCATTTGCGGCTGTTAGCATCGCCTTTAATCCCTGCTTTAAGGGCGACAGAATACGGCGGCGCATGGCATCAGCAGTGCCCCCGAAGAGAATCTCAACCTGTAAGTCATACAGATTGGCCGACATATCACTCAGGTAGCCATTGGTTTGATTGTGGAAGTTCTGGAGGTAGTAACTGGGAAGAAAAGCGGTATTGATGCCCTTATCAAAGATCTTGGTTTCTTGTTTTTCAACGCGATCCCAGATTTGAGGTAAATCGAGCCAGACAGCTGGGTAGTACTGAAAAAAATCAGCCCAGGGATTATCAAATAACAAGTTCTTAGCATAGATACCGGCTTCGGCTTCTTGCCAATCGACTTCTAGTAAGGCATCGCGGCGGCGCGTAATTTCTTCTAAAAAGCCCGAGGGAAGGGACTGTAAATCAACTTTTATCGTGGGCTTAAGCCACTGTCGCAGTTGAGTTGCGATCGCTTTGTGACCTAAGCCAAAGTAGTTCTTGCCGTCTTGAAACGTCTGATAAGCAAGCTTGGTAAGTGTGTCGGGCATGGGAAAAAAGGAATATCAATAAAGGTAAAGACCAATATTGTGAATTGTAACGAAGAAAAGCCCTACAAGAATGTTCACGACGGCATTTTGCCGTGACAAATGAAAAAGCCGCCTGCAGGCGGCTTTTTTCTCCAGATTTACAGAGGGAATTGATCGATTAGCGTAAGCAACGATGCCGAGTTAGCAATCGTAGTAGAGAGCAAGCTCGTAGGGATGCGGGCGTAAGCGCATGGGATTGACTTCGTTATCGAGCTTGTATTCAATCCAGTTTTGAATAAAGTCCGTTGTAAACACACCGCCAACGGTCAGGAAGTCATTGTCTTCTTCCAATGCCTTGAGTGCATCCAACAACGAACCCGGTGTCGAAGGAATCTTGGCGAGTTCTTCAGGGCTCAGGTCATAGATATCAACATCAAGGGGATCACCAGGATCAATTTGATTCTTGATACCGTCAATGCCAGCACAGAGCATGGCTGCAAATGCCAGGTAAGGATTAGAAGTAGCATCCGGACACCGGAATTCCAAACGTTTTGCTTTCGGATTATCACCCGACAAAGGAATCCGTACGGATGCTGAGCGGTTGCCCTGGGAGTAAGCCAGGTTTACGGGAGCCTCGAAACCAGGTACCAAACGCTTGTAAGAGTTGGTTGTGGGATTGGTAAAGGCTAGTAGAGCCGGGGCATGTTTCAAAATGCCGCCAATGTACCACAGCCCGGTTTGGCTAAAGCCTGCGTAACCATCACCCGCCATCAAAGGCTGTCCATCTTTCCAGATGGATTGGTGCGTGTGCATCCCGGACCCGTTGTCGTTGAACAATGGCTTGGGCATGAAGGTGACGGTTTTGCCGTACTTTTTGCCAACATTTTTGATGCAGTACTTATAGGTCATCAGCCAGTCAGCGGCCTGAATCATTTCGCCAAACCGGAAACCCAGTTCACACTGACCACCCGTAGCGACCTCGTGGTGATGCTTTTCGATAGGGACACCGCAATCTTGCATTTTCAGCAGCATCTCGGTGCGCATGTCTTGCAGCGTATCCGTTGGCGAAACGGGGAAATAACCTTCTTTGTAGCGAGGCTTATAACCCAGGTTGCCTCCTTCTTCGGATCGACCGGTATTCCAACGACCTTCGACGCTATCGACGTAATAGTAAGCAGAGTGTTCATTTTGGTCAAAACGAACATCATCAAAGACAAAGAACTCTGCTTCGGGACCGAAGTAGGCTGTATCCCCAATACCGGAGGACTGCAGATACTCAACCGCCTTAGTCGCGATCGCCCGCGGACAACGCTCATACAGTTCTCCGGTCCGAGGCTCCTTAATTGTGCAGACCATGCTCAGAGTTGGCTCTGCCATGAAAGGATCCATCCACATCGTGTCTGGATCAGGCACCATCGCCATGTCCGATTCATTAATGGCCTTCCAACCCCGAATACTGGAACCGTCGAAGGCTACACCACTTGTGAAGCTATCCGCATCAATTTGACTATTGTGCAACGTCAAATGCTGCCAGATACCTGGTAAGTCAATGAATTTCAGATCGATCATCTGAATGTTTTCATCCTGAATCTTCTTCAAGATGTCTTCAGCAGTAGCCATGAATTACTCCTTAACACTCTCCAAGGTTGGCAGGGGCAACCTACAATCGGCTAACCAGGGTAAATAAGATCCTCGAATAGCACCAGTTGCTGTTTCAAGACGTAACCTCAAAAACCAACAACAGCTCCCTGAATCTTTCACATACCTTATTTAGGTTCAGGCTACTGACGCCCATTAAGTAGCTGATTCATTCGCTAGTCGTGGAACAGAGGCTCTAGTTGTCTGCCTCATCCTATGGATAGGGATTGGCACCTTTTGTATCAAGAAATACAAAAGGCATTACGACCTAGCAATGGCGATCTGACTCAGAAATCAAGAAAACTTGCCGGTCACTTTTCTCATCTGATTACAAGACTGAAAACCATTGACAAGCAACAATTTTTTCCTTTCGGGAAAAATGTGGACAGGCTGAATTATTTCGGAAGATGTCAGATTGTAACAATTGGGGGGCGCTCAGCTTCATCTTTCTCACATAGGCGGTTTTTAGCTGAATTCTGCGTGATAAACTGGCTCCTGAATTGAATAAGAACTGAGCAGAGAAGCGATGCCAAAATCGCTTTCTTTTGCTGTATGGCTTCTGGTTGCTTCTGTAGCCTGGGACATCTTGTTTAAGGGCGCAATCGTAGTCTCTGATTCATTTAGCGTCTAGGGACTCCGTAGATTGATTGGGAGAAAAACGTTCATGCGGGATGCTGTCACGACTTTAATTCGGAGCTATGACTCAACGGGCCGCTACTTAGATCAAAGCGCCCTTGATTCTCTCAAAACTTACTTTGATACAGGGAGGGCTCGGGTTCAAGTAGCGGCGATGATTAGTGCTAATGCCGCTGAAATTGTTAAGGGAGCTGGCAGCAAGCTGTTTGAAACAGTTCCAGAACTCATTCGTCCGGGTGGCAATGCTTACACGACACGGCGATATGCAGCTTGCTTACGGGATATGGATTACTACCTGCGTTATGGCAGCTATGCCATGGTCGCAGGGGATTCTAACGTCTTAGATGAGCGCGTCTTGCAAGGTTTGAGGGAAACTTACAACTCCTTGGGAGTGCCCATTGGTCCCACTGTAATGGGTATTCAGATCATGAAAGATATGATCAAAGCCAAAGCTGCTGAAGCCGGTATCCAGGATGGATCTTTCATTGATGAACCCTTCGATCACATGCTGAGGGAAATCAGCGAAGTTAGTGTGTAGCGAGAGGCTCACTTTATTGAATTAGAAATTGTTGAACAAACGGGGTGTTTACTAAGCATCCCGTTTTTTGCTAAATGAGGCTTCTTGTCGAAGTCCCCTTCACGATTGACGTAAACATAAACAATCCTGCTGTTTTGTCTGGGCGCGGCTACAAACTTTAGGTCTGAAATCACTGCCCGGCAGCAGTTTTGTAATCCAAAACCGTCACCCAAAATTGCGATTTGGTCTCATGGTGTACGTAGCGGGATTAGACTTTGGTACTTCTGGAGCACGGATAACCGTTATTGATGATGCCGCAACCGTTGTTGCTCACAATCAAATTGCTTACGCATTATCGTTGCAGTCTGATTTGAGTAACCTTTGGCTCACAACCCTTGCGGAGCTTTTGCAGACGTTGCCCGCTGCGATTCGTCAGACTTTAGACGCGATCGCCATTAATGGTACCTCTGCGACTGTCTTACTCTGTGACGCGACGGGCCAGCCACTAACAGATCCCCTGATTTACAACGACGATCGCGGCCAAGCGTATCGTGCGCTTTTAGAGACTTTGATGCCTGCTGGGAGTCCAGCGTTAAGCGCGACTTCTAGCTTGGTCAAATTACTGTGGTGGCAAGCAAACTTAGCCCCGGCAATTTTCCAGCAGGCGCAGTTTCTGATGCATCAAGCGGATTGGCTTGCCTTCCATCTGCACGGCAAGCCAGGGTTGAGTGACTATCACAATGCGCTCAAGCTCGGGTATGACGTCGGTGAACTGGCCTATCCACAGGTTGTTACTAATTTAGGCTTAACTGCTCTTTTGCCTAAGGTGCAAGCCCCCGGGAGTCTGATCGGGCCTATTTTGCCCAAGGCCAGTCAACGCTACGGCATTTCTTCTGCCTGCCTTATTTTTGCTGGGACGACAGATAGCATTGCGGCTTTTCTAGCGAGTGGTGCGAGTGACCCTGGTGATGCCGTTACCTCTCTGGGTTCAACACTCGTGCTCAAGCTGCTGAGTAAAACCCGTGTGGATGATAGTCGTTACGGTATTTACAGCCACCGTCTAGGCGATTTGTGGTTGGTTGGCGGGGCCTCTAATACGGGCGGTGCTGTACTCAAGCACTACTTTACGGATGAACAGCTACGAGAACTCAGTTTGAAAATTCCACGCGATCGCCCTTCGGGCCTAGACTACTACCCCCTAACTAAACCTGGAGAGCGCTTTCCCATCAACGACCCAGACTTTCAACCCCGCATGACACCGCATCCAAGCACACCCGAACGCTTTCTCCATGGCCTATTAGAAGGGATTGCCCAGATCGAAGCTCAAGGCTATCAGCTGCTCCAATCGTTAGGCGCTACACCCTTGAGCAACGTGTTCACTGCTGGGGGAGGGGCTCATAATGCAACCTGGACTTCGATTCGGCAACAATGGTTACCGGTTCCCCTAAGCCAAGCAATATCGACCGAAGCCGCTTTGGGAACTGCAAAATTAGCCCTCTGTGGTTTATCCAGACTCATTCAAGAGAAAGAGGCCCATGAAGGGCCTCCTGGATAATCCACGAACACAGCTTTATGCAAGAAGCGTTCTATAAATCCAACTGATTGCCACGGCGATATTGCATGTAAGCCGCCACGAATAGCCCTGCCAGTGTTACAGGAATCAGACCCAGGACAATCCCGCTCAAAAGAGGCTCAACCACACCAAGACGCTCCTTGTCGTTACAGCACTATAGATTTAGTTACTTATCATTATCTCATCTTCGTTCAACCAGAAACAAAGACTTGCTCCATTAAGAGCATAAATTTCCATACGCAAAAGCTTAAATCAAGGTGTCTTGTCAGGATTTCTGAGACATCTTTAAGCTATGTTAATGACGAAACGTAATCTAAACTCCTGTTTTGGCTGAGAACACATTAGAAGAGAAGCTCCCAAATCAGACTTTCCGCCTTCAACGCTTCCTCGGCGTTGTCGTCTTGATTTGTGCCGTGGTTATGATGATCGCTTTTGGAACTCGTTATTTACGAGCAGCCGATCCTTACATTCATGAAGTGTTGACCTTGGCAGGTAATGACGTTCGCGGCCAAAAAATCTTTCAGATGAACTGTGCGGTCTGTCATGGACTCGAAGCCAAGGGCGAAGTGGGCCCAAGCCTGTTAGGAGTCTCAGCACGTAAGTCTAAAACACGGTTAATTCAACAGGTTGTGAGTGGCAAAACGCCACCCATGCCTCAATTTCAGCCTGATCCTCAAGATATGGCTGATTTGTTGAAGTATTTGGCCAAGCTTTAAGGCGATTGATGATGGTTGCTTGATGGGGGTGAGGTATTGGGTGCGTAGCCAATGCATCAGGCATCAATCTGTTGGACTCAATGCCTCACCCGTGAACGTTTTTGTTATTGCTTCTTGGTTAATGACAGCCCAAGGTTTGCGCAAAGTATGGGGTCGGCTTGTTGAGCCATTGGCTGAAACGACCATGCCGTAAGGCTACTCTCCGAGTAGCTGCTTCGCGTCTCGTGCCCTTTCCGCAGGGGCTTCCAAATTCCGAACTCCGAATTCCGAACTCCAATTTCCCCTCACACTCCCTTCCACCCTCTACTCCTTTCCCTCTCCCTCACCAGGTTCTGGCTTCACACTCCAGCAGCTTATTCAAGGTTGCGATCGCCGTTTCATTGCCTTCGCGCTTTAAACGGACTTCGGTGCCCACGTTGATCAGCTCCATTTGTAAACGCATTCGATAAGCCGTAAGGACATCCTGGGGTAGGCCGAAGAGGTTTGGTTTAGGCTCAGGAGCGTCAGCCAAGGCGACCTGGGTATCGTAATTGAGCTTTTGGGCTAGGGCCTCAATTACGTATTGCTGCTCGGGGCGAGCCTGAGTTAATAAAGTTTGTATGGGGGTAGCAAGGATTTCTTGTACCTGTGTTTCTGAAGCTTGTTTTTGGAGCCACGCTTCAGACGTGGAAATGGGCCAGTCCGAGGTTTCACCGTCTACTTTGGCAAAAGCATGGGCTTCGGCGAAAGAGACTTGATCATCAGCATTGTAGTCAGCCGATGCTACTGCTTCACCTACCCGATCGCGGCCACTCAACCCAGCAAAAAAGCTGGAGCTGTAATCGCGATAGTCCGCTTCATTGACGAGTGGGGTACATCCTACCGAAGGTCGGGTTTTGACCGTTGCAAAGAAACCACACCGAGTCTGGAGAGCAACGGGTTGACTAGGGTTGCCTCCCTCATAAATGAGATTGGCAAAGGCCCCGGAATAGCATTGGGCCATCATCGTGACAAATGGGACCTCTGAAGGCCACTGATCAAGCATGTTGGCCAGTTCCTGCACCGATAGGAAATCTTCGCCCCAGAGAATCAAATCATTGTTATCCGGGTTGTTGGAATTCAGCGTTCCATGCCCTGTGAAGTAGAAAAAAGCGGGACACTCAGATGAGCCTTTGGCAGTCTGAGGATAACTGGCAAACCATTCCTCCACATTGGAGCGGGTTGCGGCTCCGGTCAGATTTTCGATATTGGGAGCTTTGAAGCGTTCACGTCCCAGGAAGTCAAGGTAGCGGACGGTCAGTTGACCATCCAAACCATTCGCAAACAAGGTCGTCGCAATCGCAGGGTCCCAGCCCATATGTGCCAGGGTCCGCTGAAAATAGCGAACATTTTTCTCCAAGGCGATCTCGTTGTAACTGGGAGCGCCGCCGCCAGCAGTTACAAAGAAGGTTGTGGATGGCTCACGATTGTCGGCGTGCGCTGGCTGGTTACGCAGTACTTCTAACGGACGGAGTTCAAGCACTGATCCACGCGTGATAGTCACGCCCGCGATCGCCCCCAATAAAGCTGTCATGGCAATCAATCCCTGCTTTTTCCAGTACTGCATTTGCCACATCTCCCAGCATGTTTCGTCTCTATTGTGGAACGCATTTTCAAAAACGTCTCCCATAAGCTGAGCGTGAAGAGACTGGGGAATTTCAGAATTTGGAAACTGGGATGCTTCGCCAACGAAAAGAGTACTAGACGCGAAGCGACTTCTCGGAGAGTAGCCCTACGGAAATCGGCAAGAACCCCAAAAGACAAGCTAGAGGCCTGACTTATTGCCTCGCTGCTCTCATCCCAGCACTTCACACCGCATAACCTCGTCACCGATTCCCTGGCGGCGAAGTGCTTATCTTCCCTGGCGATGCAGCGTTCACTGTCCAAACAGTGAAATGCTAAACATCACAAATCCTCAAGATTCATCAATCAGGAAGGTGGACATGGGTCAGACACTTAACCTTGCTTCAGATTGGAAGGTGGCGTGCTTTAAACCTTAAGAAATGCTAGAAAGCTCGGTATTAGGGAAACAGAAGCACCGAGACTGCATATAATGACGTACGATTTAATTAATATCGATGTACAAAAGTTATTATGTGCCTCTAAGTTTATTTACTACTGGGTAGGAAGTTCATCGGGAGCAGTAACGCTTTGGAAAGTACAAAGGAAAAGATTTTAGTTGTTGATGATGAGGCCAGCATCCGCAGGATCTTAGAAACACGACTCTCAATGATCGGCTATGACGTCGTGACTGCTGCTGATGGCGAAGAGGCATTAGAAACATTTCACTCCTCCACCCCAGACTTAGTTGTGCTCGATGTGATGATGCCCAAGCTGGATGGGTATGGTGTTTGCCAAGAATTGCGTAAGGAATCCGATATCCCCATCATTATGCTGACAGCTTTGGGCGATGTGGCTGATCGCATCACCGGTTTAGAGCTAGGGGCTGATGACTATGTGGTCAAACCTTTTTCACCGAAAGAACTGGAAGCACGTATTCGCTCTGTTTTGAGGCGAGTCGATAAGAGTCATGCAACCGGTATTCCGAGTTCTGGCGTTATCACCATCAACAATATTCGCATTGATACCAACAAACGCCAGGTGTACAAAGGTGATGAGCGTATCCGGCTGACTGGCATGGAGTTCAGTCTGCTAGAGCTGTTAGTCAGCCGCTCTGGGGAGCCGTTTTCGCGGGCTGAAATTCTCCAAGAGGTTTGGGGCTACACACCGGAGCGTCATGTGGACACACGGGTTGTGGATGTCCATATCTCACGGCTACGTGCCAAGTTAGAGGATGATCCAAGCAACCCTGAGCTGATTCTCACGGCCCGAGGAACTGGCTACTTATTCCAGAGAATCGTGGAACCGGGTGAGGAGTAGTCTGCTAAAATCTTTAAAGTTTTTACAGAATTCAATCAATGGTAGGGACTCGAGCTCGAATCGCCATAGATGCGATGGGTGGCGATCACGCGCCTGCCGAAGTCGTAGCAGGTGCCATTAGAGCAAAGGCCGAGCTGGACGCAGATATTCTCTTGGTCGGCGATCCCGATCAGATCAAGGCCGCAACGCCCAACTCAGAAAATCTAGAAAATCTGGAGATTGTGCCGTCTGAAGGCACGATTGAGATGCATGAGGAACCCCTCAGCGCTCTACGACGTAAGCCTAAAGCGTCCATTAATGTGGCGATGAATTTGGTCAAACGCGATCGCGCTGATGCTGTCGTCTCGGCAGGACATTCAGGGGCCGCTATGGCATCAGCCCTCCTGCGCTTGGGACGCTTGAAGGGAATTGATCGCCCTGCGATCGGGGCTGTTTTTCCCACGGTTATGGCGAATAAGTCAGTGCTGATTTTGGACGTCGGGGCCAATGTTGATTGTCGCCCCAAGTTTTTAGAGCAGTTTGCGGTCATGGGTACCGTTTATTCCAAATATGTTCTGGGCGTTGGCAATCCGCGCGTGGGGTTACTCAATATTGGTGAGGAGCCAAGCAAGGGCAATGACGCTGCCATTCAAGCTCATCAACTATTGGAGGACAATCCAGGTATTCCGTTCGTCGGCAATGCGGAAGGACGGGACATTTTGTCGGGGCAGTTTGATGTGGTGGTCTGCGATGGCTTTGTCGGTAATGTCCTTCTGAAGTTCGCGGAAGCCGTAGGCGAGTCGATTTTGCAAATCCTGCGTGAGGAGTTACCTCAAGGAATCCGGGGTAAGGTTGGCACCTTAGTTTTGCAAAATAATTTGAAGCGCATTAAGCAGCGGGTCGATCATGCTGAGCATGGAGGGGCTTTATTGCTCGGTGTAGCGGGTATTGCCGTGATTAGCCACGGTAGCTCTCAGGCACCTTCTATCTTTAATGCCATTCGCTTAGCGAAAGAGGCCGTGGATAATCAAGTTCTAGATCGAATTCAGGCTCAATACCAAAAGGTTGCAATGCCTGCGGCAGACGGAGAATAATCGTGCAGCAAATGAAAACCGGCGTTTCGTTGATAGGTAGCGGCTCAGCGCATCTATCGGTGGCCTTGAGTAATGACGAACTGGGCCAAATGGTCGAGACTTCTGATGAGTGGATTGCCACCCGTACTGGCATTCGTCAGCGGTTTCTGGCCGAGTCGCAGGACTCCCTGGCGAGTTTGGCCGCAAATGCAGGACGGCGAGCGCTTGAAATGAGTAACCTGGAGCCAGCCGCACTGGATTTGATTATTCTGGCCACGTCCACACCGGATGATTTGTTTGGCAGCGCGGCTCAAGTTCAGGCACATCTAGGTGCCTCGCGGGCCGTTGCGTTTGACCTCACGGCTGCCTGTTCGGGCTTTGTTTTTGCGTTGGTAACCGCTGCTCAATATTTGCGCACAGGGGCTTTTGCCAACGTTCTGGTGATTGGGGCCGATGTCTTATCACGCTGGACTGATTGGGAGGATCGTCGCACTTGTGTATTATTCGGCGATGGTGCGGGTGCGGTCGTACTACAGGCTAGCGATCGCGATCGCTTATTGGGCTTTGAAATGCGGAGCGATGGTACGCTCAACGGCTGTCTCAATCTTTCCTACCAGGCCACACAACAGGAATTGATTAATGGCAAGACGGTGCAGCAAGGCACGTTTCAACCCGTTACCATGAACGGTAAAGAGGTCTATCGCTTTGCGGTGAAGCGGGTGCCTGAAATCCTGGAAAAGACCTTATTCCATGCGGGGCTGACGTCTGCCGATGTGGATTGGCTCCTCTTGCACCAAGCGAACCAGCGCATCCTCGATGCGGTTGCCGATCGCTTAAAGATTGCACCGGAAAAAGTCATCAGCAATATGGCCCGTCACGGTAATACCTCTGCGGCCTCCATTCCAATTGCCTTGGATGAAGCAGTACGGGCTGGGCATGTCAAAGTCGGTGACGTCATTGCTTCCTCGGGATTTGGGGCGGGCTTGACGTGGGGGGCTGCTATTTTTGAGTGGGGCTAAGGCGAGTTGGCAATAAGGTAGCTGGCTAGGGCGATAGAAGAGTGGATGGGAGATTATGTGGATGTAACTCCCGCAATTGAGGCTTTGAGCGAGGCAGGCTGATTGCGACGATTTTTAGTCATCAGTTGGTTAGCGCTCGGTTTGCAGGCTCTGGTATTGACCAACATGGTTTTGGTAACCCGCCATGGTATTTCCTTGCGAGGTGAAATGCTAGAGGTGGGCCTAATCATCGCTACTGTTATCGTTAGTGCGTGGGCTGTCTCACAGTTAGCAATATTGCGGCAGCCGCGAATACCTAAATGGTTCAAAGCGCTGTACTGGATCAATTGCTTAGGGATTGTCCCCCTGGCTTTCGCTACCCTGATGCTGGGACTAGGGCTTTACAGTGTCAAACCCTTAGGTGTCTTTGAGTCGCCTAGCGGTACCCAAATTGCTTTAAAGGAGCATATTGGATTGCTGGGGTGTTCTGTGTATCCCTACCGGATCCAGGGGGCGATCGAGCAACACATCGCCAATAGAGACAACGCTGTTCCTTGTTTTACCGTGTCAGGACTGTTCACCATCAAGGACGTGCGTTGGAACCCTGACGAGACTCAGCTGAGCTTGACCGTGGCGATACAGAGGAGCGTTAACAGTGACCCTTCCATGGAAGACTATACCTTTGAGCTAACGACTGGAACTGACTAAATTCACGCCTCTAAGTTTTATCCCGAATCCGAATGGCTAACCTCCATTATGAGAAATAGGCGATGCCTGTAGAGACACGACCTGTCGCGTCTCTCAATTAGGGGGTGGGTAAACCAGATTTAGTATTAGAGGGGATGGGGGGTGGGGCCTCAAAAATCTCAATGTCACCGTCAATGTTTCTAAATGTTGATTGTGCCAGCGGTCCCAAATTCGAAAATGCTGAGCTGGATTGTAGCGATACGTTGACCTATCCTTCACTGTCGTGGGAATTTTCAGATTCAAGCACTTGAACACGCGCAAACTTCAGCCCCGTGACGCCTTGAAGGGGCTCGACCGAGCCTTGTTCAATATCAGACCCCACCCAGCCTTCGCGCTGCAAGTAGCGCACATATTCCTGGTACTCTTTCCACTCTTCATTCGTCGAGTAAACCAGCGTCAGACAGCCAGGCTGTGTGATGCGTTCCTGCGTTCTCGAATCCACCGCTTTATCAATCCGCTTTTTCACGATTTCATAGCGCGTGTCGCGAGTGCCTCGGACTTCAAACAGACGTTCAGTATTTTCGTCGTGGGTGATATCCACCGTGGAGTCTTGTACCAGCACCAAATGGGTAATGCGTAGTTCTGTCTGATGTTCATCTCGGAGGCGAAAGCCCGTGCGAGCACAGTCACAAACGGCTCGGAGTTGTTCATAGCGGAGACTGCGCAAGTGAAAATCAGTGAAGGTGCCGTCAATTGCGGCCCCGGCATAGAGCATATGGTCAATGCCGTCAGTGGCTTCAATATCACAGTAGTGGCGGGTCACTGATTTTCACTTGCGCAGTCTCCGCTATGAACAACTCCGAGCCGTTTGTGACT
>JBCBTQ010000066.1:0-25099 GCA_039818605.1 Cyanobacteria bacterium J06639_14
CTGTCCAGCAACGGTTTGAGCGCGCGCAGGCGCAGGGATTTCAAGACCTTGAGCACGACTTTTATGAAACCACCGAAGTCGGTCATGGTCGATTAGAAACGCGGCGCTGTTGGTGTCTGGGGTGCGTCGAAGACCTGATTGATCGGGCGAAATGGGCTCAACTGACTAGTGTTGCGATGGTCGAGTCGATCCGCACTCTGGATGACAAAACCAGTCGTGAGGTGCGTTACTACATCAGTTCGTTAGCACCGGAGGCCCAGCGGTTAGCCACATCAATTCGCACCCATTGGAGCATCGAAAATCCGTTACATTGGGTTTTGGATGTCGCGTTTCGCGAAGACGATTGCCGCATCCGGACGGACCATGCCCCCGAGAACTTTACCCTCCTCAGGCATTTGGCTGTGAGTCTCTTGAACCAGGAGAAAACCGCCCAAATCGGCATCAAGAACAAACGACTCAGAGCTGGATGGGACGACGAGTACCTGCTTAAAGTTCTAGCTGGATAAAGATGCGATTGCCCTAGATTATACGATTTCACGAATGGCCATGTACAAAGCAAATGACCCACTAGTTAGCTTGCACTATGCGCTACCAACTGATTCAAACACACCCATTTTTCCAAGTCGGATTGTGATAATTTCAACATCTGTGATGGCTTTGTGGGTTCCTTGTTGAGTATGGGCAGGTGTAACCCAGAACGTACCTTGAGAACAACTAACGCCACCAGTTTCCACTATGCCGCTCAGCACATACACATATTCATTGCAAGGATGCGTATGGACAGGAATCATAGTCCCAGCCTTCAGTTTGAGCAAATGAATTGATCCCTCTGGTACAGGCTCAGCTAAAGGCAGGAATTGCGTGCCAGGAAACTGATCCATGCTCAGCCATTGTCTAGAGCCAGTTTGAATGAAAGCCTGTGCGGACATATTCTACTACCTCATGATAGGATTAGTGCGAGTGAATATTGTTCACTCCCGGAGTTTATCATAAACCTCTATGGCATGGACAAGCAGTTGAAATCCTCGCAGTCTCGTTATGATGTCGAAGGCCGATATACAGCACTACTTGAAGCAGGTGAGACTTTGCTGTGCGACGGCTACGACAGTGCTCAACCCCGACTTATTGCTAAGACTGCAGGTGTATCAATCGGACTTTTCTATCGACACTTCAAAAATAAGCAAGAATTGCTGGCTGCCATTATGGTTCATCATTTAGAGATTTTGCATGGCCAACTTATACAGAAGATAGAGCATTTGCCCCATCCAGTTGAAGCATTGAGTACCGTCCTAATCTTGACACTGCGTTACTTCCAAGCTCATCAAGGACTTATCAAGCTCTTTTTTATGCAAATTGGTTATGGCAACAAAATTGCAGTCGAACAATTGCGGGAAACTAGACAAACTTATCGAGATATTTTGGCATCTATTCTCCATTTAGGGATCTCGAAAGGTATATTTCTTGCCCTAGATGATTTGGAGATTCAGATTGCTATCAATAGCATTATTGGTACGATTAATTGGTCACTCTATGATCTTTTGATTGTCCAAGATAAAGCTATTGAACCGGATAACTTAGCGGCAGGACTCTCAAAGCATATTCTGCGCAGTCTGGTTATGGATTTAACGTTGCACACTCATCATAGGACCAGCGGGGGCATTTGAAAAAACCTATAGTTATGGCCGAATCCCCTGTCAGGATGGCGTTTCAGCTATCGGTCTTCAATGAAGCAGGTACCGTTAGGAATGACATGCCGAAAGGGCAAGAGGTCTTTATTTAGAGATAGAGTTAAACTCCGCAGGGCAGTTACCCACTCTATGTATATGGGATGAGTCAACATATTCCTCCTTACCCGACAAGACCATCGTCGGAGGCGACTCCGAAGATGAGTTTAACCATAATGCTGATGCTGATTGGGCTGGCGAAACTTAATTCATAGCGTTTTATCGTAGCAAACGGCTTATCCTAGCAAGCGGTAGCCGATTCCTCTTGTAGGTTTAACGGTCCTAGAGATTTAGGAGATTAGCAGATAGGATGGCAGATGCTGTAGCGCCACTAAGAACCATAGCCGAAGGTCTGGCCTTTCATACGGTGGACGAGCTGAAGAAGCTGCTGAGCCTGCTGCCGACGAAGCCTAGCGGTACACGCAAGGCCGAGCTAATTGACGCGATCGCCCAGCAGCTTACTAGCAAACCCCTCAAAGCCCTCTGGAAAAGTCTGGACGACATTCAGCAGGCGATGGTAGCGGAAGCCGTTCACAATACCCAAGGTCATCACGATGCGGTGGCGTTTCAGGCGAAGTACGGTCAAGCCCCAGACTGGGGCAGCCGCAGCGGTTCCTTCAGCTACACCCGTGAACCGTCCAAGTTGGGATTGTTTTTCCTGTCTACTGGCACGTACAGCAGCACCGTTTACATGCCGGTGACGATGCAGACAGAGCTGAAAGCCTACGTGCCGAAGCCGAAAGCACTTACACTGACTAGTTCAGACCTGCCGCCTAAGAGTATCACCGTTGAGCATCGCTACTTTGACTACCAGCAGCGCCAACCCATTCGCGAGGAGCTGGCAATCCCTGTCAACTGCTACGAGACAGAGCGCATGGTGCAGCAAGAGCTAGCGGCGGTACTGCGTCTGATTAATCTGGGTAAAGTCAGCGTTAGCGACAAGACCTATATGCCCACTAAAGCTACGCTGAAGGTCATTGCTGAAGTGCTGCCGGGGGGCGATTACTATGGTGAAGATGACGAGCCCGACGATGAAGATAGTCAGCTGATCGGAGCAATGAAGCCGTTTGCCTGGCCGATGCTGCTCCAAGCGGCGAAGCTGGTCACCCTGGAGGGGAAAAAGCTCAAGCTGAGCAAGGCAGGACAAAAGGCGCTGACGGCGGATCCGGCGAAAACAATTCAGTCGATCTGGAAAAAATGGCTGAAGACGACACTGCTGGATGAGCTGCGGCGGGTCGACAGCATCAAAGGGCAAACAGGTAAAGGGAAGCGGGGGTTGACGGCGATGGGCAGTCGGCGCAGCGTGATCGCGACAGCCTTGACCCAGTGCCCGATGGGTGAGTGGGTGTTATGCAAGGACCTACAGCGATTCCTGATTGCCAGCCATCAGACCTTTAGCGTCAGCCGCAATCCCGAGAATCTGTATATTTCGGAACCGGGTTATGGTCATCTCTACGACACTATCGGCAAGTGGAGCATTTTGGAGACCGCGTATCTACGCTGTGTGCTGTTTGAATATGCAGCGACTCTAGGGCTACTGGATGTGGCCTATGTCTCGCCCTACGATGCGCCCAGCGATGGCTGGCGAGATTTCTGGGGTGCGGATGACCTCAGCTTTTTGAGCCGCTATGACGGACTGATGGCTTTTCGCCTAACGCCGTTGGGGGCTTTTTGCTTAGAGCTAACAGACGACTATGACGCCCCCGAAATTACTGCCGATACGACCCTGCGGGTGCTGCCCAATCTGGATATTGTGCTGACGGGCGTGCCGCTACAGCCTGCCGAACGGCTGCTGATGGATACCTTTACCCAGCAAACCTCGGATGTGGTGTGGCAGCTGAACCGTGACCAGGCGCTCAAGGCGGCGGCTGAGGGCCATAACCTGAAAGAATTCCAATCTTTTTTAACCGAGGCCAGCGCCGAGGCCCTGCCAGAGGCAGTGAATCAGTTTTTCAAAGACTGTCTTAGCCGTTCAACCAGCTTGCAAGACCGGGGGCTGGCCTGCCTAATTGAATGCCAGGATGCCAGTTTGGCAATGCTGATTGCCAATGACTCGCGTACGAAAAAATACTGCTACCTGGCAGGTGATCGCCATCTAGTCGTCCCCACGGATCAGGAACCTCGCTTTCGCAGCGGTTTGCGTAAGCTGGGCTATAGTTTGCCGCTGAGTTAGCTTCGTAACACCATGAGCTACAACCCAGAGAATGCACTGATTATTCAAAGCGATCGCACCGTGCTGTTGGAGGTTCATGCACCGACTGCCGAGCAAGCCCAGGCCGCGATCGCGCCCTTTGCCGAACTCGTCAAAAGCCCCGAGCATATTCACACCTACCGTCTCAGTTCCCTCAGCATTTGGAACGCGCGCGCTGCCGGGATGGCTGTTGCGGACATGGTGACAGCCCTGGCTGACCATGCCAAGTATCCCATGCCCGAGTCGGTCGCTCAGGAGTTGACCCTGCTAGGCCAACGCTACGGCCTGACCACACTGAAAAAAGCTGGTCAGGGCCTGCACCTGCATGTGGCCGAGGCCCCCTTAGCCGAGTTACTCCGACGGCATGAGCAGGTTAGCCCCTTGCTAGGAGAACGGCTCGCTGAAACCACGTTTGCGATAGACCTGGCTTATCGGGGTGTGCTGAAACAGGCGTTGCTGGCAGCAGGCTATCCAGCAGAGGATCTGGCAGGTTACCTAACCGGCGATGAACTCTCGCTGGCGCTGCTGACTAAAACCCAATCAGGTCAACCCTTTGGCCTCAGACCCTACCAAAAAAAGGCTACTGACTTGTTTTACCAGGCAGGTCAGGCCAAGGGCGGTAGTGGGGTGATTGTGTTGCCCTGCGGGGCGGGTAAAACCATGGTGGGCATGGCGGCAATGGCGGCGATTCAACAACAGACGCTGATTCTCACCAGCAGCCTCACTTCAGTGCGGCAATGGCGACGCGAACTGCTCGACAAAACCACGCTGACAGCCGAACAGATTGCCGAATACAGCAGCGACCAAAAAGCCACTGGCCCCGTTACCCTGGCGACCTATCAGATTCTCACCTATCGGCAGAATAAGGAAACAGATTTTCTTCACCTCGGGCTATTTGAGCAGCAATCTTGGGGACTCATTATCTACGACGAGGTGCATCTGTTACCGGCTCCCGTTTTTCGCATGACGGCTGACCTCCAGGCCAGAAGACGCTTGGGCCTGACAGCCACCCTGATTCGGGAAGATGGTCGGGAGGGGGATGTGTTTACTCTGATTGGCCCTAAGCGCTACGACGTGCCATGGCGCGATCTGGAAGCTCAGGGGTTTATCGCCACCGCCACCTGTACCGAGATGCGGATTCCCCAAAGTGAAGCCCGCCAGATGGAATATGCCATCGCCCCACGCCGCTATCAGTTCCGGATTGCCGCCGAAAATCCTCAGAAACTCGATGTGGTAGAAAGTCTGCTAGCGAAGGAATCGGGCCATCGCATCTTGATTATTGGGGAATATCTCAATCAGCTTAAAGCGATCGCAACAGCGGTCGATTTTCCCTTAATTACCGGCAAAACCAGCCAAAAAGAACGAGAGCAACTTTTCCAGGCGTTTCGGGAGCAAGTTGTTTCGGGACTAGTGCTGTCTCGCGTGGGCAATGAAATGACCCCCAATTTTCGGACACAAGGCTAAGAGCAGTAACCTTGTTCTACGAAAAGGGGCAACTATGAGCACAAATCGACGCCAGTACAGTGCAGAATTCAAAGCCAAAGTGGTCTTACAAGTACTGATGGGGGAGAAACCCTCATCTGAGATTTGTCGGAGCCACAAACTCCATACCAGTGTCCTGAATCGCTGGCGGAAAGAATTTTTAGAGAACGCTGCCAGTATTTTCGAATCCGATTGCGCTAACCAAGAAGACCAACAGAGGATTGCAGATCTGGAGCGATTGGTCGGTCAATTAACGATGCAGCTTGAGATTGCAAAAAAAGCTTCGCAATCTTTGAGCCTGGACAAAAACGGCAGGCGGTGATGCAGTTGATTAAAGAATACCCCATCACCACGGTATGCCAGGTCTTGGACTATCCTCGCAGCCAAGTCTATTACCAGCTTCAACCACCTCGTCCGTTTCACGGTCATGAACCGGAAGCGTCAGGCCACAATAATCAACAAAGACTTTCTCCCCCCCTTGGTGCGACTGGCGCATCGACACCTTCTGTTGCGTTTTCCATTGACTGTAACGGCGACAAAACTGACCGTAACTCAGACGCCAAGCCTGCTGGTCAAGCCCTTCTTGCCACAGCAGAGCCAGCGTCATCCCCTTGCTTTGTAACTCACGATGCACCCTGGCAAAGTCAATGCTCGGTTGACTCGCTGTCGAGGACTTCTTGCCTTTGCCTAAAAGACTTTGGGCCTCACTATCACTCAACTTAGACAAGTCAGCATGACTCAAGCTTTTGGCCTGGGCGCGGCGGATATAGTCTTGAACCGTCGAACGGGCCACTCGACAGCTTTGGGCAATCTCACTTTGGTTGTACCCCAGCTCATGCAAACGGAGGATTTCTCGAAATTTCACCATTGGCAGTTGCGCTCCTTGACCCTTGCGACCCATGCTCGGCCTCATCTTCTTCGCTCAATGTCGAGCGCAGTGTATGAGCTGGGACCTCAAGGCTGGACATGACCTGCCGAAGTTGATGCGATTCAGGTGCCGAAGTTGGCGCGATTCAAGTGCCGAAGTTGATGCGATTTAGGTGCCGAAGTTAGCGCGATTTTGCAACCCGCAGTATCCGGTGGTGTGTTTTGACGAACGCCCTTGTTTTTTGCTGGGCGAAGTCGTTGAGCCGGCCCCGATGCAAACGGGTCAGGTCGCCAAAGAGCATTATGCCTATGAGAAAAATGGCTCCTGCACCTTATTTGGCGCGATTGAACCCTTGACAGGAAAACGGTTGGCACAGGTTCAGACCCGACGCACCAAACGGGAGTACACCCGCTTTTGTCAAGCCCTCGCCGCTCAGTATCCTGAGGCGATTCAAATTCAACTGGTACAAGATAACCTCAATACCCACAATACCAGCGCTTTCTATGAATATCTGTCGGCCCCGGAAGCTTATGCCTTAGCACAACGCTTCGCCTTTCACTACACCCCGAAATCCGCCAGTTGGCTCAACATGATCGAAATCGAGTTTTCTGCCCTCGCCCGTGGGTGTTTACATCAACGCATTCCGACTCAAGAGCAATTAGAGCAGGAGGTCCTGGCGTTAGTGCAAGAACGTCATGAAAAGCGCATTCCTATCAACTGGCAATTTTCTTTGGAGGCCGCGCGGGATAAATTCCACCGTCACTATGCCAAAATCCAGGCAGATAAAACACTCTGAAACGACGGAAAACTTTGTTTACAGAGTACTTAACAGACTTATCGGCAAGAATTTATCGCTGTTCAAAGGATTTCTGAGAACAATATTACTGACTAGAGCAGATTTTGATTGCGATATCCGCACTATGAACCTTTGATTCTGTCCTTAGAAAGTCGATCGCCCGAGAAATTCGTGCATGTATCGATTCACCAATTCCGGCTGCTCCTGTTGCACCCAATGGTTGCAATTGGGAATGTAGTGAAGCTTGAAATTAGTGACGTACTGGTCTGTTCCATAGGTCAATTCCTTACCCAATGCAAAATCATTTTCGCCCCATATCATCAGGGTTGGGACTTGCAAAATACCCCAGGTACGGCTAAACAGTCCGCCAGACTGCACGAGGTTGCGGTAATAGTTCACCATGCTGGTCAGGGCTCCCGGCTTGGCCGCTGCCGCCGCAAACTCATCCAAATCCTTAGCCGTAAACGCATTGGAATTGACAACCTGATCCCGAAACGCCGATCGAATCACGGCATAATCGCCCACTTGAAGTATCCATTCAGGCAGTAGCGGCAGCTGAAATAGCGCAATATACCAGCTCTTCAGCAGTTGTTGAGGCGTTCGGAGCCCTGCCGTAAACTTGGCAGGGTGAGGCAGGTTAAGCACAATCAGATGGCTCAGCATCGCCGAATGGGTATAGGCAAAGCCCCAAGCGATCGCCCCACCCCAGTCATGCCCTACCAAAACACACTGGTTATACCCCAAAGCCCGAATCGCCCCCTCCACATCTTTAATCAGTTCCGGCAAGGCATAGGCGGCCACACCTGCGGGCTTGTCGCTCTCGTTATAGCCACGCAGGTCTAGGGCGACGACTTTGTAGTCCTGGGCAAATGCGGGAATCTGGTGCCGCCAGGAATACCAGAACTCGGGAAACCCATGCAGCAACAGCATCAGCGGCCCTTCACCCTGAGTCACATAATGCAGCCGCACGCCATTCGTTTCCAGGTAATTGTGTTGCATACCCTACGTCCAATAAGCCTATTACGAGATTAGGGCACCACGATAAGTTTTACCTTTTGTTTTCTACCTTTTGTTTTCTACCTTTTACCTTCTAACTTCTAATTTCCACCCTTCTGCCTTCTAACTTTTACGACACATTTAGCTGCGACAAATTGACACCCCGCCATCAACTAACAATGCCGTCCCGGTCATAAAACTAGAGAGTTCCGAGGCTAAATACAACACTGATCGGGCAATTTCTTCTGGGGTGGCAATCCGCTTTAGCGCATGCAGCTTTTGCACCTGCGACAAAGCCTCCGGGGAATTTGCGAAGGCTCTACCCATATCGGTATCTGTGCCACCGGGAAGCAATGCATTCACACGAATACCATGGTTGCCATACTCTGCGGCTAAAGCCTGAGTCAGCCCTAACAGCCCAGCTTTACTGGCAGCATAGGCAGCCGCCCCCGGCAAGCCAATCGTGTAACCTACAAAGGAAGACGTAAAGATTAAAGAGGCTCCTTGGCGTCCCATCATTGCCGGTAATTGATATTTCGCACCTAGAAAAGCACTGGTGAGATTAGTTCTGATGATTGCTTCCCAATCTTGAGTTGCGAGATCTGGTGTCGCGGTTGGTTCACCCATAATGCCAGCATTATTAAATGCAATGTCCAGCCCGCCAAAATGGGATATTGCCAGGTCTACGAGCTGTTTAGCGAAAGTTTCATCCTTAACATCACCGGCTAAAGCAGTTGCCTTCCCTCCGGTCTGACTAATTTCCTGAACCAGTGCATCAAGTTCGGTTTGACGCCTAGCCGCAACAATTATCTGCGCTCCTTTGGCAGCAAATAATTTTGCGGTTGCTCGTCCAATGCCAGAACTCGCTCCCGTAATAATTGCAACTTTATTCATCAACATTTTTATGGGTAGCCTCATGCTAGTTACTGAGACGTTTGAACGCGATCGCTCAAACGCTGATGCCTAGCCTAGTTTTTTGCATACCCATGACGCGATCCGAATCTTGCTATCTTTTAATAGCTGATTTTTAAGCGCATTCAAATGTTTCTATCAAGAGGTTTTTCATCATTCCGATATACAGCAGTGATATCAGAATTCGCCGGTCATTCCGGCAGCTTGTATTGGTTGACAATGCGCTTAGCAAACTCAGGTACATGATCATCCAGCTTTTCGGGATGGTTGCGCTTCACATATAAATAGTTACGGGTGAAGTGAGAGTCAATGGAAAAGCGGGCATACTCCAAGCCCTTGGGACCAATGCGCTCAATAACAACCCCCATGAGCTTGGCCGCCCACATGGGTAGCGTCACTCCTTTGTCATAGGCCGGTATGCTTTGCTGCACTGCCGGTTGACGGTTGCCTTCCGACATTACCGGTTGCGTATCCAGCTGATCCATCACGAGATCCAGCATTTCCTGGCCGCGATCGTTCCGCACGGTAATCCACTGCCAGCCAAAAGGTGCGCCCATGTAGCCCACCACAATATCGGCTAAACCATTCACATAATCAAAGCAGCTCATACAAGATGGCGCGAAAACATCCTTGAGCTGATTCGTTTTCAAGCCAAAGAAGGGGACTGTTTCGACCGAACCGTCTTCGTGCTTGAAATGAACCCGAAAATCCTGCATGAATTCGTAATGGACTACGGTTTCGGGTGATCGACTGGTCGTATCTAAAAACTTCTGCAGTCCCGCACGTGTGACATTATCGACACAAGGCGTTCCCAAAACATAGAGTTTCTCTAAGCCCAGTTGCTTTTCTACTGCCCGCAGCGCCTGGATTTGGCAGCCCACACCAATCACCAACAGCCGCTTCATACCCGATTGTTCCACCTGCTCCAGCACCGAAAGATTCGGTGACAGGGTGGGTTTATTCACCCGCGCCGCTAGAATTTCCTCCGGCGTGGTCGCAATCACGGGCTGGGGTTGAAAGCGGTCTTCCTGCGTGTTTTGAACACAGACGACGCCTTCCACCTTGCCCTGAGTCAGCATGGCAATCGCGATCGCACTCACAATCCCCGTCCACTGTGCCCCTGCGATCGGTTCATGCTTGCGGGCTGCCATCATATTTTGGTGCACGCCGAAATATTGCTCAGTTTCGTCGTTTAGGTTGCGATCGCGGCCATGGGTTTGCACTTCCAACTGCGGAAACTGCTGATTCAGAAACGCACAGGCTTCTTTGACGTAGTGAATATAGTAGGTATCACACAAGCCGCACTCGCTGCACAATTCCTTTGCTGGGCGACGAGCACCCGGACGCAACGCCTTAGCTTTTTGATGAGGGGGCTGAGCCAGTGTCATGTGTTAAAGAGTTTTGCACTATCACCTGACAATCACCATACCGCAAGGGTTTTAACCTTCGTCGCTTCGGGGTGAAATGTAACGAAATGATGCGGATTTATTTTCACGCCGATCACCCAATACCTGCTGCAGAATTGCAGGCGATACTTCGTAGAAATAGCGCTGCCGAAATTGCTCCTCCCGCACAGCGGTTAAGAATCGCTGGGCAGCTTGTTCGTAAGATTCGGTGGCGCTTTGGTTAGGGGGTTGGCTTAGGCTGCAATTGCCTTCGTGTTGCTGCACGGTGAATCCTAGCTGCACTAAAGCCTGGAGACCGATTTGCACGGTGCGATCGCTGACGCCTAATTTGGCACAGATTTCTGAGATTGATTTGCGATCGCCGGTGCGGGCCAGGTATTTAGCCATGCCGATCCACTGCTGCCAGACCAGGGTGGGAGCAATCGGTGCGGGGGATGGATAGCTGAGCGTTAAGGGGGTGTCGGTTGAATGATGGACGGCAAAGTCGGACCAATCGGTTGGACACGTTGCCATAGCGGGAGGAGGGGCGTTAGGGGTCGGAGTATCCCGCTCATCGATAATCCATTGGGCCGCTGGGGACGCAGTAGCCGGAGTGGCGGCCACCAGGCCCGATCGCAGGTCGATCAGCCGCACTTCATAGCGTCGCTTGAAGGCATTAAAGTCCAACTCAACCACGATGTCATAGCGTCCGACAGGTAAATCATGGCGGCGATGCCCCCACCAGTGTCCCGGAAAAGCCGCTTGAGTAGTCGGGTCGCGGACCTCAAAAATGACCTTGAAATACCGCTGCCGCCTGCCGCTTTGGTCTCGCAAAGAAAAGTCTCGTACCCCCTCGATTTGGACATTGCTGAGCAACAAGCGAGGGGTAGGATTGCCCATGCCATAGGGTTCCAATAGCTTTAGGGCTTTGAAGAGGTCACGTCCGAGGTCTGCGACCTTGACCTCTAGATCGATCGTGAGCGGCGGCGGTTGATTGAGGTCAACGCTGGATAGCTGCGATCGCAGCGTCCGGTTAATGCCTTCTATAAACAGGGGCAGATTCGCGACCGGCAGCGTCAATCCGGCTGCGTAGGGGTGTCCCCCAAAGCTCGTTAGCAGGTGTGATTGCGCCTGCACCAGGTCATACAAGTCAATTTGCTTAACCGAACGGGCGGATCCGCGCGCCATGAGCATTTCTCCCGCTTGCGGCATCGTTTCCGTTTGCAAAAGAATCGTAGGCCGACCATATTCCTGCGCAATCTGATTCGCAACGAGTCCCAATACCCCAGGTGACCACTGGGGGTCGCTCAAAATGATGACCTGGGTCGTGCTCCGATCCAGGGCTGCAAGTTGCTCCAGGGCTTGTCGCATAACCGTTGCTTGCAGATCTTTGCGGCGCGTGTTCGCAAGTTCTGCTTCCAGGGCTAGTGCTTCTGCTTGGGGGCGATCGCGACTCGTCAACAATTCAACACCGAAACGGGCATCGCCATGAATGCGACTGACGGCATTGATGCGGGGGCCAATGCCAAAGGCCACGTCGGACGGGCGATCGCCCGTCCGTTTACAGAGTTCCAGGAGTTTGGCAACGCCAGGACGCACACCTTGTTTAGCTTGCTGTTCTAGCTGTTTCAGGCCAATTTGCGTGAGATAACGACAGTCTCCCTGCAATGCCACTAAATCAGCAATCAGGCCAATTGCGACCAAATCCAGAACAGTCTCTAATGGTTGCTGCGGCACCGTGGGGAGGCGATCGTAGAGGGCCTCCACCAGTTTGTAGGCCACTGCCACCCCGGAGAGGTTGGCTAAGGCATGGCCTGCAGGCAACTGACGTGGATTGATCAGGGCTACTACCGGCGGGCGGGTTGTTGGCAAGGTGTGGTGATCGGTCACAATCACGTCTATTTTCAGTTCCTGAGCATAGGCCAATTCAGCATGAGCTGTACTGCCGGTGTCACAGGTGACCATCAAGGTACACCCCCATTCAGCTAAACCGTCAATACCAGCCTTCGATAACCCATGGGATTCGGTGAAGCGATTGGGGACGTAATACCGGAGTTGGGTAGGGGCGGCAAAGAACTGTCCCAGCCCTTCCCAGAGAACTGCCGTAGCGGTTAATCCATCAGCGTCAAAATCACCCCAGATGGCCACTTTCTCGCCCTGGTTATGAGCCTCCACTAAGCGGGCGATCGCCCAATCCATTTCGGGACCAAAGGCAAAAGGTGAACTTGCTGTATAGTTCGCTGGACTCAGAAATCCGGCGATGGCTTCGTGATCGCGCCATCCCCGTTGCCAGAGCAGTGGCCCACTCCACTGGGCAAAATGACCGGCCCAGCCCAACGCTACCAGCATTTGCTGGACTGCCTGCAACCAAGTCTCCGAAGGCATCACACCCGTAGACAATTGCCATTGAAAATGTGGGTGGATCATCGCCAACAAACGTAATAGATGGCTTGAAGGTTAATCATCGATATCCCCCAGCTTACTTCGCATCCAGAAGGACTGCTTGTTGAAGCCTCCAAGTCATAGGAGTTTACGTCCCTAAACGTGCTAGCGTTGCTCATAAGCACTAAAAAGTCCCCCATATTCACAAGGTTTTTACCTTACAATGCAGTGTCGCCTTATAGACTGGAGTGGGAAGCTTCTGCCCTAATTCAAAAACTCTGAATGTTTTACCCATACATCTTTCGATCTGTATGTACTGTTTGATGCCGCGATCGCTATCATCGACAGATAAGGTCTGGGAACGACCCATAAATTTAGCTCGTTTAAATGTCACTGTTGAGGAGTACGTTTCATGCTTCACCGCAAGCTGTATCAACTTTGCTGTGAGGGAAAAGAAGTTTGGATTTTCTTACGCGATCAGCAGCGCTGGATAGAACGAGCCACTATTCTGGATATCGAAGGTGACTTAGTAACACTACGTTACGAAACCGATGAAGAGGACGAAATCTGTTCTTGGGAAGAGATGGTTCGCCTTGAAAGTGTTGGCTCTGTGATGCAGCGATTGGCAACGGTTCCTCGTGGCGAGGTGGAGTTACCGATTGCTGAAGACTGTCCCGAAACCGAACGACTATCTGACTCGCATCAACAGGAATCGAACCCAGATACGTAGAAGCGGTTAGGTTGAGTTGGCGGGGGCATCCCCTTTGGCAGTGAACTCTGGACAATAGCCTTCGGCGGCTACCGGAAATCCATACATGGGCGAAGCTGGGTTATTACACCGAGGTCGCTGCCAATGGCTGCAATGAAAGCAACACTGTATCGATGACGTATCGATCGCCGGTGAATGGGTCTGACGTAGTAGCGATTGTTGCGTCAGGCCGCGAATGACTAGATCATTTCCCTGCCATCGGATTTGGATCACCCCAGTATCGGCCAAGCGTTGCCAACGAGGATCTTCTTGCAAGGCCAGTGGCAATGAGACTCTGATAGTGTCATTGGTTTCGGCAATTTCGCCTTCGAAGACCGTATCGGGGGCCACGGGCTGCAAAAAGGTTTCACCAATGGGTAATTCAACTAGCTGATTGGTTGAAGGTAGGTGCAGTTTATAACGGCTTTGCAAATCTTCTAAACTTGCCAAATCGGCTAGATAGCTAGGAGCCCCATGGACGAATAGAACATGTTGGGGACGTAAATTATGGATGAGTTGGGTGGTTCCAGCCCCATCGCTATGGGAGGTCAGAAGATACGTATCGATATGAACGTGTCCTTGGTCCAACTCAGCTCCCAACGTTTGTAACCAGTCGAGCGTGGGGTTAGATTGGGGCTGACCATAATCCAGTCCTGCTTGGATAACACTACTGGCAAGTTTATCGGGTAATAAGATGCGCCAAGGGCGATCGCCCCAATGGATATAGTTGCTGAGATTCGCATCTTGATCACCAATGAGAATTGCTGGACTACCTGGATCTTCTGGTAAATCTGCAGGCAACCGTTGAATTCGAGGCAACACTCGTTCATCCCAAAATAGGGGTTGATGTCGAGCAAAGTTCTGAACATTGCTCGGCAAATGAGGCATCAACTTCAAATAGACGTCACAGGCCTGGGCGATCCAATCATCAACCCAAACCGTTAACTCACGCCCCGTAAAGTGATGATGGCTCCGCAGCAGCATCAGAAGTTCCTGGCCGAGTCCCATCATCGGCACCGGCATCATGACGTTGTATCCCGTAGCAATAGCTTGGTTAATCTGATCGGCCAAGCGGTTTTCCTGCTGGCGACGATGGGGATACCGAGCCGTACCGTGACTGCCCTCGACGATCAAAGCATCTGGCTTCAAGCCCCGCAGTTCATCTAGCGGTAAGCCCTCTACCAAGCGTGAGTTCGACAAAAAAAAATCGCCCGTATACAGCACTGTGTAGTGCCGATCAGATACGGTATAGGTCAGCAAAATGCAGGCTGCGCCGGGAAGATGCCCTGCTGGCCACAATTTCACCGTTAACCCTGCAGCTACTTCAATCGTCTGACGCCAGGGCAAACGATGGCAAAAATCAGCGCCATCCGGCATCGAAACTTGGGGCCAATTCAGAGGCAAGAGATCAGCCGTGGCCTCGCTACAGTAAATAGGCAACTCCGGCCAATTGTGATGCAGCCTCAGTAGCGATCGCCCATGATCTGGATGAGCGTGGCTGCACAATGCCATATCGACGGGAGCCTCTGTTTCTTGCCCCGCCCCCAGACTCTCTAAAGATGCCAAACCACAATCTAACAAGACACGATAGGGACCCATCTGCACCCTAAGACAGATCCCCTCTTCGGCATAACCAACACCGTATGGTAAACAAGAGAGTTCGCTCACCGTTCTCCCATCTGACAGCCAGCTATTCAAGCTCAGGGCGAAGTTTCAGGACTCTCATTCTAGGAGCGATCGCGAAAGAAAAACATATCGGTTTCGCAACAACATCGCTAAACACCGAGTGGGCTAAAGCGCCTTTGATTCTGCCCAGAAAACATTGCCTGTTCGGTGGTTAATGAGCAGAGCCATTACCATGGTAGTTATCGGTGTCGTAGAAACCATTTCTGGTTCCAAAAAACAGAGTTGCAACCACAAAAACTGCTGTGAGCACTAGCAAAATTACTTTGATATCCATAGGATAAAACTGTCTTGGTTTTCGATCACCTAGGCCAGTTAAGCAAAGCTATGCCCTTGCTTACCAAGAGCAATCTGAAGAAAATATTTCTCCAACTTGCTTTTTCAACCTAGTTGCTTCTGATCCTACCAATCTCTCTTAGCGATTACACGAAGCTTAATGTCAGATTCGCAAATGCAATACTCAGTTGCATATACGCTTAGATGCTCTATGCATAACCTAAGCATTGCTCTATGTCATCTGGGTCGACAACGACTCCCGTAATGCTGGCAAAGTCCTATGGTTAATCCAGTAAACTTATGCTGATTTTGTCCGTTCTACGCAACTCCCTAACCTTAATTTTCCGTTTTATATTGATAGCCGTTTCCTTTACTTATTTAAATGGTGTAGAACAAAATGGCGTAGAACAGAGATCATGGTGTCCGAACAGTCAGAAAAATTAGAGCAGGCTAAAGCACTCTTTGCATCCGGGCAGATGGCGTTCGAGCGGGGCAATTATCGGGAAGCAGTGGTTGCGTTTGAAGCAGGAACGCGTTTGGCTGGGCGGGCAACGGCTTTAGGTGGCACAATCCAGCTATGGCTGATGAACGCTTACTCGGCGGCTAATCGTCAGCAGGAGGCGATCGCCCTGGGCGACAAACTGGTCAAACATCCAGATCGTGAGATTCGCAAACAAAGCAAACGGGTTGTCGAAATTTTGCAGGCTCCTAAGCTCAAGCGTCGAGCTGATTGGACCACGCCTATTCCAGACCTAAGTAACTTAGAATCCAGCGAAGGGACTTTGAATCTAAGCAAATATGGAAGTACTCAGAAGCCCCAGAAGACACCTTTGCGGCCAGACCCCCAACCCGAAAATCTGAGTCAGATGAACACTCGTGATAATGGATTCCTAGGGATGGCGATCGCAGTTATCACACTGGCAATTGCCGGGATATGGTTTTTTCGATGAGCTTAAGTTACAGAACTTTACGTAATTTTCCGGATTAGGGCGATTGACCCCACGAATAAATGGGCATACTCCCGAGAGCTAATATATACCTTGACCCCGTCCAGCGTCCCTGGTTTTCCCTGAGGACGAAACTCCAGTTTTCCCATTGGATGTGGTTTAACCCGTGATTTTAGAGACACTCCTTTGGCCCCGAGTGACCGATAGCGCATTCACCTTATGAAGCTGTCTTCCCTGTTCCGCAAAACCTTACTCTGCCAGACCCTCTTGTTTGGGGTAGTAGTAGGTAGTTTGTCACTGACGTCAGTCTATAGCTTGCGATGGTACCTAGCCGGTGAGTATGCCAGTCGAGGCAGTGCGATCGCCCGTAGCGTATCAGGCACTCTGGGGGAAGTCGCTGAAGATAAACCCGAGCTATGGCCCACGCTATTAGATGAATTTGCCAGTCTTCAAGGGGTTGCCTATGTATTTGTAACCAGCCCTGAGGGCGAACTGCTCGCCCATACATTCGATGGCGCGATTCCCGCCGACTTACAACCCAGTAATTTCGTCCCCGGCAACTCCCAGTCCGTTAATAACGCGGATCGTCGCTTTCAACGGTTTACCCATTCCCCTAACTTTGAAAAAGCATTTGGCCAAGCCGCGATCGCCTATCGTCGTATCACTGATGTGGGTTATGTCATCGATATTGCCCTCCCCATAGAAGGAAGCACCCCAGGCTACGTCCATGTCGGGATGGATCAGGTCCGTATGATCCAGCAAATTCGGTCGGCGATCTCGCTACAGCTTTGGGTGACTTTGGGATTGTTCATCCTCAGTATTATTGCAACGTACGTAATGGTGCGGCATATCTCAAGGCCCCTCAATAAATTGACTGACTACGCCAAACGTTTAGCCAACCGAGACTTTTCCTCACCCGTCAAAATCGACAGTAAAGACGAAGTAGGGCTCCTAGCTAGCACGATGCACAGCATGGCCACTGACATGCAAGCATTTATCCAACAGCTAGAAACGACCTTGATAGAACTCCAACACACCCAAGGGCAACTCATTCAAAGTGAAAAAATGTCTGGGTTGGGGCAGTTAGTCGCTGGGGTGGCTCACGAAATCAACAATCCAATTAGCTTTATTGCCTGCAATGTTAGCTACGCCGAAGCCTATGCTAAGCAACTAATGGGGTTAGTCGCCCATAACGATCCTGAACTGTCCCCCTATTTGACCGCCGATCTCAAAGCTGCCCTCGACGATATGGACGTGGAATTTGTGATGACCGATTTTCCTAAAGTCCTCCACTCCATGCAATCAGGTACAGGGCGTATCCGAGAAATTGTGACTTCGCTCAAAAACTTTGCCCGCCTAGACGAGGCAGAGTTCAAAGCGGTAGATATTCATGAGGGTATTGATAGTGCCCTCATGATCCTGAATCGTCGTTTGCGAGGCATTGGGGCTCAAAAAAGAGCTGTCGAAGTCATCAAAGATTACGATGCCTTGCCGGCAGTCCCTTGCTACGCAGGGCAGCTAAATCAGGTCTTTCTCAACCTTTTAACCAATGCCTTAGATGCCCTCTCGGCTCGCGTACCTGAGACGCCACAAGTGCGGATTGAAACTCGCCTGCTGAAGGATGCGGTCGAAATCTACATTCACGATAATGGCTGTGGCATTGATCCAGCGATCGCCCCCCGAGTATTCGATCCTTTTTTTACGACTAAACCGATTGGTGAAGGCACTGGTTTGGGCCTTTCTATCAGCTATCAAATCATTGTGCAACGTCACCAAGGACTCTTAACCTATCAATCCACACCGATGGAAGGGACCACCTTCATCATTCAGATTCCGCTGAGTCGAAAAGAATCAGCCCCCCCGTCAATGGATATTCCGGCAGTTGCCTGAATCCCTGCAGGGGCTGACACGAACTCTGAACCCCTGTAGGGGCTGACACGAGGCACAGCCCCTACAGGGGTTCAGGGTTCATTGTAGAATCTGACGCACAATAACCATTCTGGAAAAACCAACATGGTGCGGTGGATGAAGGCATGTCTGCGGGGAATTTTGCTGTTGGGTTTGGTGCTGCTGACCGGCTGTCTTCAATATGACCTGGATCTCCAGTTTGATAGCCAAACCCACGGTCAGTTTGAGCAGCATTTACATTGGCGAGGGAGTGCGATCGCGCCGCAAGACAAGCTCGATCCCTGGTTACAAATCCTGACTGAACGTACGGAAGCCGTAGGGGGCAGACTCCGATTCTTAGCCGATGACGAACTGGCCATTACGGTTCCCTTCAACAACGGTCGTGATTTGGAGGCACGCTTCAATCAGTTTTTTAACCTATCGGCAGAAAAGCTCCCTTTCACATTACCTAGCGGCGAACCAATTCAGGCTGAATTATCGCTACAGCAAGGCAATTGGATTTTAGCCATCGCTAACCACATTAGCCTGCGCATTGACCTGACCATGGTTCCGGACTTAGCAGCGACCGGATTACCCGTATTAAAAACAGCACAGTTACTAGAAGGCCGCATTACGATAACGACTCCCTGGGGCGTCCTCTCACCAATTCCAGAAATGCTGCCAGAGGAGACTTGGTTACTAACTGCGGGTGAAGTCAATCAATTTGAAGCTGACTTTTGGGTTCCCAGCCCGATTGGGATTGGGGCACTTGCCATCGCACTATTGATCGCGATCGGGTATGGCTTCAAGTATGGACGACCGAGGAAATAGGCTAATATAATCGTCTGCATATTTACTGTTGTTGGGTCATGAGCAAAGGCACCCTGTTTGACAAAGTTTGGGATTTGCACACGGTTGGAACATTGCCATCGGGGCAAACACAGCTATTCATTGGCCTTCACCTCATCCATGAAGTCACCAGCCCACAGGCCTTTGCCATGCTCCGAGAGCGGCAGCTAAACGTATTGTTGCCCGAGCGCACGATCGCCACCGTGGATCACATCGTGCCGACCGATAACCAGATGCGTCCCTTTAAGGATGTCCTAGCAGAAGAAATGATGCAGGCCCTTGAGGCGAACTGTCGTGAACATAACATCACCTTCCATAACATTGGGTCTGGTAACCAAGGGATTGTCCATGTCATCGCACCAGAACAAGGACTGACCCAACCGGGTATGACGATTGCCTGCGGCGACAGCCATACCTCTACCCATGGAGCTTTTGGGGCGATTTCCTTTGGCATTGGGACCAGCCAAGTGCGGGATGTCCTAGCTTCTCAAACCTTAGCTTTGGCCAAGTTAAAAGTTCGCCGTATTGAAGTAAATGGCACCCTACCGCTGGGAGTATATGCCAAGGATGTAATTCTCCACATCATTCGTCAGTTGGGCGTCAAAGGTGGCGTTGGTTACGCCTATGAATATGCTGGAACAGCAGTTGCAGCGATGTCGATGGAAGAGCGCATGACCCTCTGCAATATGTCGATTGAGGGAGGGGCTCGGTGTGGCTATGTGAATCCGGATCAGGTCACCTATGATTACTTGCAAGGGCGCGACTTTGCACCTGGCTCTGACCAATGGGAGGAAGCCGTCACCTGGTGGGAGAGCTTGCGGAGTGACTCCGATGCTGAGTACGACGATGTTGTGGTCTTTGATGCTGCAGCCATTCCGCCCACCGTTACTTGGGGCATTACGCCGGGTCAGGGACTGGGCGTTAATGAACAAATCCCTGAGCTAGAAACCTTACCGGAGGGCGATCGCGCCATTGCGGAGGAAGCTTATCGGTATATGGATCTACAGCCTGGGACGCCGATCTTAGGAACTAAAGTAGATGTCTGTTTTATTGGTAGCTGCACCAATGGCCGCATCAGTGATTTGCGTGAAGCTGCCAAAATAGCCACGGGTCGGAAAGTGGCTGACGGCATTCGGGCATTTGTGGTGCCTGGCTCAGAGCGGGTAAAACAACAAGCCGAATCAGAAGGACTGGATCAGGTTTTTGAAACCGCAGGCTTTGAATGGCGCGATGCGGGATGCTCTATGTGCCTCGCAATGAATCCTGATAAGCTCCAGGGTAATCAGGTCAGCGCGTCCTCTTCGAATCGCAACTTTAAAGGGCGACAGGGATCCGCATCGGGTAGAACCTTGCTTATGAGCCCTGCCATGGTGGCAACAGCCGCCATTAGTGGCAAGGTAGACGATGTGCGATCGCTCTTACCATAGAACAAGAATCCATGAATTATCCTTAAGTTAATGTTTTCTTAAACATGATCTTGTCCAACCTTAAGAAACTTTGTTGATGATGATGTTTAGAGATGTTTAGGATACTCCGATCTGATAATTTCTAGATCTGAGTAGTGTTACGGAATCAGCCTTGTATATGATTCTGCAATGTACTCTAAGCGTTTTACCTGCTCCTTTCTGGGTAATACATCGTGTTTGCAAAGCCCTCCTCGGTTTTAAACACTTCACTAAAATCGTCTCACAATGACTTTGTTGAAGTGCTTGAGCAACTTTACCGGGAGCGTACATTGATTCCCCATTCTGCCGGACGCACCATTCCATTGCGGCTAAACGAGGTTCTCATTATTTGTCGCGGCATTGTCCAACTTTTTACGATTCAGCAGGATGGGAGCGAAACACTTTTGGGACTTGCGGGTCCATCCATGCCAATTGGACTACCCTTAACTGTCGTGGATCCTTATTGGGCTACAGCACTGACGGACGTAGACATGCTGTCGGTATCCATGGCCGAAATTGAAGCTTCACCGATGCTAATGGCGGGTATCTGTCGCCATCTAATGCTAAGACTTCAGCAATCTGAGGCCTGGTTATCGATCTCGGGTAAGCGCCTGGTTGCTGATCGCTTGCGACAACTGCTTCTGTTAATTGCCCAAGATTTTGGCCAAGTCGAAACGTGCGGCGTCAGAATTCCGGTTCGTTTGACGCATCACCAGTTGGCAACCGCGATCGGGACCACTCGTGTCACAGTCACTCGCCTGCTGAAAGACTTTAAGGAAGAAGGATGGTTGCAAACTCAGCAGCGGTACCTCATTCTGCAGCTAGAGCAACTCCATAACAGCAATTGGAAGGAAATGTATTCTCAACAGTAGCTTCCTGGCGCAATATTTCAAGGCTTTGTGTGTGACGCTTCAAGGTCTTATCGAACAGTACATTTGCCGATGCCGTAAAAATCACTACATAGAGTTCATCGGTAGGGAGTCGTGCGCCCTTATAGATGAGTTTTGGCTATGTTTAACTATTTGGCTAATACCGAATCCGAATGGCTCACCCCCATTATGGGAAATAGGTGATATCGGTAGAGACGCGACCTGTCGTGTCTCTCAATTAGGGGGTGGGTAAACCGAATTAGTATGAGTGTGGTTCGACTGAGCACAGCCCTTTGGAGCGAGCTAGGCCAACAACTGGGTGTGCGCCGAAATCTCACCATCGAAGCCCCTCATTGCACCGATACTTCTCAACCCCAATTACATCCCTTTATACAAAAAATACTGACTATAGAAAATACTCTGTCTTGACGTTGATACAAGATTTTAGTGCCGTGTAAACAGATACAGGTCTTTTCTTTTTAACAGTGTTATGTTGTTTCTCTAAAGTCCCCAGATGTCTATGGCCGGTAGCCTGCAGTTTTAGCAAAATATGGAGATGTTGCCTCTATTAATCGCGCCTTCATAATGCCTATTCAGTCTTTGCAAAAAGTGAGCTCGTTTCAGAGGCGCAGGAGAAGATTCTCTGATATGGATACAGGCGGTCAGCAGGAAGATGTAATATCACTTTCCTGATGGCAACCTATATCTTGATTTTCTCTCGACAGATGAAACATTTGTTCTGGCTGTAAAGACTGAAGAACAGAGCCCCTGGGAAGCTATGTGGAACTTTTCATCCTGTAACTTCCTATCAAGTATTCCTAATGTTTGTAGTTTTAACCAACTAATAACAATCGCTTTGCAGTTAACTAGAACACCAGTAGCCAAACAGCGCACAGTATTTTCCTTCCTGGCGATATTGTGGGCTCATTGGCCGTTTTTACTAGTGAATTCAAGGCATAAAAGCAATTTTCTTTTCCCAGCGCTACTGTTCGAGCGCATGTCCATACCCCATTAAGCGCATCTTAGGGAAGTCTTATTGTGAGTCTTCCCTGGATAGATAATGTGTGTTCCTTATCCCCTAGTTAAGCCGTCAGGTGTGGCTACGCCTCATCGTCCAAGACTTAGACCTGGAGTCTCGCAGTTATGGTTGTCACCACAAGTAAACAGTTCACGCTTTTTGCCACACAGATTACTCCTCTATTGTCGCAGGTGTATCCAACAGAGGTCGTTGGGCCGCTAAACCAGCAGCTCTTTGACTTGATCCAGCCCTATCTCCACCACACGGGCGAAGAAAACTGGCGCAAATGGAATCACGACAACATTTTGATGATCACCTATGGAGACACCATCGTCTCTCAGGATGGTCGGACCCCTTTAACGGTTTTGGCAGAGTTTTTAGAAACGCATCTGCAAGACACGATTACTGGGGTGCATATTTTGCCATTTTTTCCGTACACTTCTGATGATGGCTTTGCGATTGTTGACTACACCGAAGTTAACTCAGAGCTTGGTGGCTGGCCCGAAGTAAAGCGCATTGCTCGGGGATTCAATCTCATGGCGGATTTGGTTGTCAACCATGTCTCCAGCCAGCATACTTGGGTGAAACAGTTCCAAGCGAATGAAAAACCCGGTTGTGACTACCTCATTGAAGTTGACCCAGACAAGGATTTGTCCGAGGTCGTACGCCCTCGGAGTACGCCTCTGCTGACTGAGTTGAAAACCGCCGAGGGACCCAAGCACGTTTGGAGTACCTTCAGCCCCGATCAGATTGACGTTAATTTCGAAAATCCAGATGTCCTGCTGGAATACGTCAAAATTATTCTGTTTTATGTGAATGCTGGGGCGCGATACATTCGTCTCGATGCGGTGGGCTATCTCTGGAAGAAGATGGGGACTCGCTGCATCCACTTACCTGAAACCCATGCGATCGTGCGCCTCATCCGTGAGCTGCTGCAGATGATTGATCCGGGTATTGCCATCATTACGGAAACAAACGTCCCTAATCGCGAAAATCTGAGCTACTTTGGCAATCGCAATGAAGCTCACATGATCTATAACTTTAGCCTGCCACCGTTGTTGCTGAATGCATTAATGCAGGGGCGTGCCGACTATCTAAAGCAGTGGATGATGAGCATGCCGCCCGCGCCCATCGGTTGCGCCTACTTTAACTTTACGGCTTCCCATGATGGCATTGGAATGCGACCGGCCGAGGGCTTGCTAACCGCCGATGAATACAATGCTCTCCTGACAACGATGAAACGGTTTGGTGGGGAAATCAGTATGCGCAGCCGTCCCGATGGGACGGAGTCGCCCTACGAAATCAATATCTCGCTGTTTGATGCGATGCAAGGCACGGTAGAAGGCGAAGATGACTGGCAAATCCAGCGATTCCTCTGTTCTCAGACCATCATGATGGCGTTGGAGGGCATCCCCGCATTCTACATCCATAGCTTGCTAGCCACCCGTAATAACCATGAAGGCGTGAAGGAAACAGGCCATAAGCGCTCAATTAATCGCTATAAGTGGGACATTGATGCTCTCAACCAGGCCCTTGCTGATCCGGAAACGCCCCACGCGATTGTGCTGCGAGAGCTGCGCCGTTTAATTAAGATTCGTCGTCGCCAACGGGCCTTCCATCCCAATGCTACCCAGTACACCCTGCATGTCCCGAACAAGGCTATCTTTGCCTTCTGGCGACAAAGCATGGCTCGCGATCAGAGCATCTTCTCCCTTCATAATTTGAGCAAACATCCCCAAGAACTTAGCTTGGCGGAGTTGAATTTGCTGAGTACCGATGAATGGATTGACCTGATCAGTGGCGATCGCATCAAATCCCTTGAAGAGGTCTATATGATGCAGCCCTACCAATCGTTGTGGATTACGAACAAAGTCGATTCTGCAGAGGATAACTTAACGCCGGATCCGCTCCTGGTTGAGTAAGATGCAACTTTGAGACGATATGATAGAGGGCCAAACAAGGTCATTCATCATTAACAAGGATTGCCCCATGGCTGAGGTAAAAACGGTTACAGGTCAAGGCATCCCGCTAACGGGAGACGACATCGATACTGATCGCATTATTCCAGCGCGTTTTTTGCGCGGTATCACTTTTGATGGGCTCGGCGAACAGGTATTTGCCGACGATCGCACCCAACTTGCCGGTCAGCACGCGTTTGATCAACCCCAGTACCAAGGTGCCGAAATTCTAGTCGTGAACCGTAACTTTGGGTGCGGTTCATCGCGTGAACACGCGCCGCAAGCGATCGCCCGCTGGGGTATCAAAGCCTTAGTTGGCGAGAGCTTTGCCGAAATTTTCTTTGGCAACTGCCTAGCCATGGGAATCCCTTGTGTCACCGTCAGCTCTGAAGTTGCCCAGACGCTGCAGGCTGAGATTGCTGCCGCCCCGCAGCAGCCCTTAACCCTAGACTTAGAAGCACGAACCGTGACGATGGGAGACTACAGTGCCCCCGTGGCGATCGCCGATGGTCCTTATCAAATGTTCCTCAGCGGGACCTGGGACGCCTGCGGCCAACTCGTTGCCCAAGCAGCAGCGATTCAAGCGACGGCAGCCAAGTTGCCCTATGTTGGTTGGCAACAAAAAGCAGGGTAGGCGATCGGTCTGAAAATACGGTTTTTTGCCATGACTGTTCACCCTTTTG
>JBCBTQ010000067.1:0-24503 GCA_039818605.1 Cyanobacteria bacterium J06639_14
GATAGCTTGATCTTTCATCTGGTTAAGGCCATGTTTGCCTGTAATATGGCCAATTTCATGGGCAAGAACCCCAGCCAATTCGGCTTCATTGGAGGCAGTTTCCATCAATCCAGTTTGGATGTAGACAAATCCACCGGCTGTCGCAAAGGCATTGATAGCATCATCACGCACTACCTGGACAGTAAAGGGTAAATTAGGGCGATCGCTGGTTGCGGCCAAGCGTTGACCGATGCCATCAAGGTAGTTATCTACTGCCGCATCTTCAGAAAAGACCTGAAGCCCTTGCTGTTTGAGCTGGGCATCGATTTGCCGTCCCAATTCGACTTCTTGTTCATCGCTCATGTTGGTAATCTGGGTGGCCTGAAGAATTTGGACACCACCGAAAATGACATCCCAAATGGTGATGGCCTGGCTGGGACGGGGTGTGGCAATGCCAATACCAAAGGACATGACAAGGGCCATCAAGCCATAGAGCCAGCGACGATGAAGCCGGGTAAAGAGTTTAGAGGAAAACTTAGACATCGTGATTGAGGAGCAGAAGAAACGAACAATAACTAGGATGAATCAATGGCGGTTCCTGAAGAAACCAAGCATGCCTTTACCAAAAACACTAAGTCAGCCTATCGACTGAGCTATGGGCTGCGATCGCCTTTGAATGAGCAATGACACAAAGGACATGCCTCATTAAGTTAGACGTAGATTTAGCACGCGAAGTTGCTCATCCCATGCTTAAATACTAACGACTAACATGGTTAACCAGGATCAGGGGGAGGACGGATTCTTTACTGATCGCCCGACTATCTTTACAATCAGTATTCCCAAAGACGGGAAGGGATGCTAATCCACTATGGCTATCTTGGATTCAAAAGGACGACTCTTCGGCAAAATCAGCGTCCTCGATATTGGCGCAGCACTGATTATCTTGATGGTAGTGGTGGGTGTCTTTGTCTTCCCGGGTCCGTCTGGTTCTGTGGCCCAGGTCAACGCGACCGTTAAACCGATTGAGGTTGATGTGATGGTGCGGGGGTTGACGGCTTCTGACCCTGCTGCCTTGTTTGAAACCCTCAATAACTCAGACACAACCAATATAATCATTCGTAATCAACCCTACGGTCAAGTGGGGATTAAAGCGGTAGAGTCCTTACCGCGCAGCACTGCCGTGCCCCAACCCGATGGCAGCGTTGAGTCGTTTCCGGATCCTCGACCCGAGTTGAATTACACCATTGATATGCTGATTACCTTAACTGGGGATGCCCAAATCAGTGACAATGGCCCTACCTTTGGCAATAGTAAAGTCAAGCTGGGGACTCAAATCGAGTTAGAAGGTGAACTCTACAATTTCAAAACCAGCGTGGTCGGCGTCCGAATCTTAGAAGCAGAGGCCGGATAGGGTCACCAGTTAACATCAGCGATTAATCCAAACCGAGTTCTCGCTTGAGTAGGTTGATGGATTTTTCACCGATGTAGTTTTCGCTGCAAACCACTTGGGGCGGGCGAATCAGGTCGTTACGGGCATCGGCGATCGCCTGTTTGACGGTGGGGTAACTGCTTTTATCGAACACAAAAATAGTGTTGGCGGTTCGAATCAGCGCTTGCAGTTTGTAGGCATCGTCGGTTTGCGCGGTCATGACGAGGATGTCGTCCCCTCGTAGGCTGTAGGTGATCACTTCAGAGGCTCGCAGGACGCCAGAGCTAATGCTGACCATGCCAAGGCAGGTGTCTTTGGGTAAGGATTTGAGCAGCGTTAATTCTTCGGCATAATCATAGATGTCAATAGGAATCACCCGTACTGATTTAGGGGCTGCGATCGCTTCGGCTTCTGACACAAAGTAGTTGCTGGTGACCACAGTCCCGGAACGAGTTTGAGCCAAAATTTCTTCGAGTTCTTCTAGGGGCACGAGCTGTACCGGAATCCGCAGGGCTTGTTCTAGCTCTCGCACCATCATTTCTCCGGCACCGATATCTTGGCGTGGGGTAGAGACGAGAACCCGGGCGCTACAGCGCAGTCGCCAATCAATTTCAGCCAGGAAGAGTTCTCGAGCTTGGTGCAGGGAGCAGCCTTGGCGGAGCAGTTCGTCGAGCCCCTCTTCAACGACAGCGCGAGCTTTAGGAAATTGATCCCATAGGGGCGATCGCGGCTTGGCACTTTCAGTACTGCCCTGACCCCGCACATAAATGCCAGAACCGGGTTGCGCTTCGACCACGCCAGCCTCTTCGAGTTGGCGGTAGACCTTACTAATCGTGTTGCGGTGTAGCCCCGTTTGCATAGCCAGTTGGCGGGTGCTGGGTAGGCGGTGCCCCGGGGGATATTGCCGTGAGGCAATGGCAAATTGAATCTGATTGAACAGTTGGGTGGAGGCGGGAATTTCGCTGTCGGGTTGGATATGGAACTGAACCACAGAAAACCTCCAAGTCAAAGCGTTTGACGGCGGGTGATGCAGAAACGGTCTGGCAATTTCGGCAAATTCCAAGATTACCGTAGTCTGGATGAATTATGGCGATAAATCTTCAGTTTATGCAGAATGCTTAGCAGTTTTTATCGCGATCGCGCTTCAAAGGCTCCTCAAGATAGGAATCAGCCTCAGTGGGAGAGTTTCCCGATTTTGCTGAGGAAGGTTGCTCAATTCAAACGCTTAGCCCAATTCAAATCCAGAGTTTTCCTCATAGGAGTGCAAAGCTCTATGCCCCATCCCAGCTTTAAAATCGGATGCGATATCGATTTTTTGATCTACTCCTTCAGCGGAGAAATTGACATCTATCCGTGCACAATAATGGAGGTTATTGAATGACTAACCTTGATATGCCGCTCAAAAAAATCAATGCATGACGATCGCATCAAAAGGTGTCTCAATGACTCTAAAAATCTCACCACTCAGCATAAATAAGTGACAGCTCTAACCCTGGATCCGTAGGTGGAGGGATGGCAGTTTTTATTTGTCAGAGTACTAAGGCTTCAACAAGGGCGATCGCAGTGATTTTGTACAACCCAACCTATCACTATAGTGGGCTACAGCCTTTGTCTGTAGTGCTTCACGGAAATTTCATATAACCTATGGGTGTCGCTCTGCCTTGATCCAACTCAAGACAGAAGCGAGTATGGTTTATGCGCAAAATTGGCTAAAGGTCAATTTGATCCAAAATAAATAAACAATCCTTCATGTCATGGAAAATATGAGGTCTGATTCACATCTAGAACCCTAGTTTCCCTGGCGTTAAAAAATAGGTTTTCCAATCAGATGGGGGTTAGATCGGAATCATTTAGTGTTTTCTTTACCTGGAATTAATGCCAGATAACAACCCGTTAATAAGCCTATGGGACTCTATATTCTGGTTGTTTATACAGGGATAAAAGCCCCCCATTTTCTATGGTAGAAACTACTTTGAAAGGGTTTGCATTTCTACCCGCAGACACCTTTGCCGATGGCCCCCCGTCCGGGGCTGATAATGGCGCAATCGATGCGATCGCCCGGATTCAACCCATCGCTGCCAATGGCCGCATGGGTCCCTTTGATGGCCAGCCGGTCCAAGGGTTTAGCGGCGTTCAATTCGCGCCCGGTGACGACGCCAACACCTTCTGGTTTCTGTCAGACAACGGCTTTGGCGGACAAACCAACAGTACGGACTACTTGCTGCGCCTCTATCAGGTCGATCCTGATTTTGTCGGAACCGAAAGTGGGGATGGCTCCGTTGAAGTCCAGGGGTTTGTGCAGCTTGCTGACCCCAATAACCTGATTCCGTTTGACATTCAAAATGAAGGCACTGTCGAGCGCTTACTGACAGGCGCTGATTTTGATATCGAATCTTTTGTGATTGACGGCAACGGTGATATCTGGGTGGGTGAAGAGTTTGGCCCCTTCATTTTGCACTTCAACAGTGAGGGTGAACTCTTAGAAGCCCCTATTCCTACTCCAAATCCAGTAGATCTCAACACCTTGAATGGTCAAGATCCACTAGTTATTGCCCACCGCGGCGCGAGCGGTGACTTCCCTGAGCATACCCTGGAAGCGTATCGAGCCGCGATCGCAGCCGGGGCTGACTTTATTGAGCCAGACCTAGCCATTACCAGTGATGGGGTCCTGATTGCGCGCCATGAACCCACCTTGGCTCAGGTTGAACTCGATGCCGACGGCAACATTATCTTTGATGCCGATGGCAATCCTGTCGTTAAGCAAGACAGCAGCCTAACCACAAACATTGCGGATCTGCCTCAATTTGCCGATCGATTGACCGTCAAGAGCCTAGACGGTTCTCTGGTGGGGGGGTGGTTTGCAGAAGACTTTACCTTCGAGGAGTTACAAGAGAGCGTCCGCACTCGTCAGTCTCGGGATTTTCGCGACCAGTCTTTCAATGATCTGTTCAAAATTCCGAGCTTAGAGCAGGTAATCGAATTGGTTCAGGACGTCGAAGCTGAAACCGGCGTGCAAGTCGGCATCTACCCTGAAACCAAGCACCCCACCTTCTTCGATAATCAAGGATTGTCTCTGGAAGAACCCCTGATTGCCACCTTGGAAGCAACGGGCTTTACTGATCCCAATCGGATCTTCATCCAGTCCTTTGAAGTTGCAAATTTAATTGACCTCAGCAGTCAGCTTGCCGATAACGGTCTTGGTGATATTCCTCTGGTGCAGCTATTCGGGGATACCGAAGACAACTTTATTAACGACGGTGGCGGCGGATTTTCCGTCCCGTTTGACTTTGTTGCCAATACCGCTTTCACCGTCTCGACGGATGTCACTGATAACAACATCCTTGCCGGGGATCCAGACACCCCCGGTGGTGATGTCGTTGACATCACCGTGGACTTGGACGATGGCGGTACCCCCACCCAAGCATTGTTGCAGTTCAACGATCTTGCCGGTGTTCCTGATGGTGCAACCCTAGAGAGTGCATTTTTGACGGTTTACACCAACAGTGATTCTGGTGGAACCGTTTCTGCCTTCCGGATGCTCCAGGCTTGGGATGATAGCAGCACCTGGAATTCCTTTGGGGGAGATGGTGTTCAAGCTGATGATTCAGAAGCCTCCAGCGTAGCCTCCTTCACAATTCCTCAGCCTGCTGATGAAACCCTGTTGACTATTGATGTGACTGAGGATCTTGAGTTTTGGTTGGCAAATCCTGATCAAAACTTTGGCTGGGCATTCACCAATGACTCGGGTGATGGTTGGGACTTCTGGTCGTCTGAGTTTGAGGATCCAGCACTGGTGCCTCAATTGACCTTAAACTTCAGTGGCGCGCCAGTTGTTGATGAAGAGCGGCTGCGTGGAATTTACGGTGACGCCCTGGTTGACTTCCTCGACTTCAGCAGTGCACCTACCTACGCTGATTTGGCCAACCAAGATGCACTTGACATCATTACCACCTATGCAGATGGTCTCGGCCCCTGGAAAAACAGCATTATTCTGCGGGAACCTCTAGATACCCCCGTCGATGGTAACGGAGATGGCGTAGCTGAAATCACCACCCAAAACACGGGTGAAATTTTCCCGCTGATCGACCTTGCCCATAATGCAGACCTGCAGGTTCACCCCTACACCCTACGGGATGAAGAGCGGTTCCTAACGCTGAACGCAGATGGCACACCCCAAACCCCTGAGCAAGAGTTCCAGCAGTTGATCAAACTGGGCGCGGATGGGTTCTTCACCGATTTTGCCCGCACAGGTGATCCAGTCCGGGATCAGCTCGTCTCCGACACGGTGAAGTCTCCCCAAAACCCAGACTTTGATTTCAATACGCTCAACGGCCAGACGCCTCTGGTTATTGGTCACCGGGGTGATAGCGGCAACTTTCCTGAGCACACCTTAGAAGCCTATCGCTCTGCCATCTTCCAAGGTGCCGACTTTATCGAGCCCGATTTGGTAATCACCCAGGATGGTGTCCTGATTGCCCGCCACGAACCGATGCTGGATGACACCACCAATGTCGCTGAGGTATTTGGGCCTGAGCGTATGTCCACCAAAATGTTGGATGGGGAAGCGGTCACGGCTTACTTTGCAGAAGACTTTACGTTGGCAGAAATCAAGCAGCTGCGAGCCGTTCAGTCCCGCGACTTCCGCAGTGATGAATTCGATGGCCTGTTTGAGATTCCTACCTTCCAAGAGGTGATCGAACTGGTGCAAGAAGTTGAGGCAGATTACGGCTTCCAAGTCGGCATCTACCCCGAAACCAAGCACCCCACCTTCTTTGATGAGCAAGGGTTATCGCTAGAAGAGCCACTGGTACAGACCTTGTTAGATACTGGGTTCACTAATCGCAACCGGATCTTTATCCAGTCCTTCGAGATTCAAAACCTGCTAGATTTACGCAACAACGTGCTGCCCGATGCTGGTCTGGACAACTTGCAATTGGTTCAGCTCTTTGGCGATACCGAAGGTAGCTTCATCAATGATGGTGGCGGTGGCTTTTCGGTACCCTTTGACCTCGTGGCCAATGCAGATTTGTCGGAGGCAGAAAAAGCAGCCATCTACGGCGACCTGCTGCCATTCCTTGACTTCGATAATCCGGGTTACGATGCGCTGACGAATGCCGATGCGATCGCCGAAATCAGCGCTTATGCTGACGGTTTAGGCCCCTGGAAGAACAATATTTTGCTGCGGGAGTCATTCCCGACATCAGAGGATCGCGATGGCAACGGTACCAATGAGACTGTGCTGCAGCGGCTCACCTTCGATACCACCGAAGGCATCTTCGGCGGTCTACTTGCCTACAACAGTGAACTCTTGACGGGTGAAGGGATTGAGACGCTTGATCCGACCACTAGCCTAGAACTGGACATCGACTTCTTTGGTACCCCACTCACCGAAGCAGATGATTTCTTATTTGATTTCTTCCCGGTTTTAACCTTGGAAGATGGCGTGCCCGTCAATCTCAGCTATTTAGTTGAAACCGATGATCTGGCCTTCGAAATCGTGGGTGAACTCGGTGAAGAGCTGACCGTTGAATTCGAAGTTGGGCCGCTAGACAATCCCACATTGATCGGAGAGGGCACGGTTGAGATTCCGGTCGGCATTGGTACCCAGCTCACAGGTGAAGTAGTGCCTATCGTCGATTGGGCCCATGACGCTGGACTCCAAGTTCACCCCTACACCCTGCGAGATGAGCCTCGATTCTTGACGCTCAATCCCGATGGCACAGCTCAAAGCACTGGCGATGAATTTCGTCAGCTAATCGAGTTGGGTGTAGATGGTTTCTTCACCGACTTCCCTGAGACGGGGCGCATCGTTCTGGAGGAATTCCCCGATGCTAGCTCGGAAGCAAACCTGCGCGGTTCTCGCGGTTATGAGGGGATGGCTTTCAGCCCCGATCGCCAAACGCTCTATCCCATGCTAGAGGGTACCGTCGTTGGCGACCCTGCGGCTTCCCTGCGGATCTATGAATTTGATGTGGCCACCAGCGCCTTCGAAGGCATCGTCGGGCTCTATCAAATGGATGCCCCCAACCATGCCATCGGCGACTTTACGCCGATTAACAACGATGAATTTTTGGTGATTGAACGAGATGGGCGTCAAGGGGCAGAAGCTGCATTCAAGAAGATCTTCAAAGTCGACTTGTCTGAGATAGACGACAACGGGTTTGTCGAAAAGACGGAAGTGGCGGATCTGCTCAACATCAGCGACCCTGACGATCTAAATGGCGACGGTGAAACAACATTTAATTTCCCGTTTGTCACGATTGAAGATGTACTGGTGCTTGACGAGAAGACCATACTGGTTGCTAACGACAACAACTATCCCTTTTCCATCGGTCGCGACTTCTCTGGCGTTGAAATCGACAACAACGAGGTCATTCAACTGGGCTTAGAAACTGCCCTTAATCTTGATCCTCGGGTCGGCGCAGCAGCTCTGACTCGCGACTTTATCCAAGGTGGCAGTGATGACGAAACGCTAGCTGGCGGCAGTGACCTGGATGCTTTCCTCTTTGGGGGTGATGGTGATGATGTCCTGCGGGGCGATCGCAATGACCGCAGCGCCCAAACGGGTGAAGCCGGCGGCAATGACACGATCTACGGCGAAGGCGGCAATGATCGCATTGGCGGTAAGAGTGGCGACGACATCCTCTTTGGTGGCGCAGGCGACGACGCTATCTGGGGTGACGACGGCGATGATTTACTCCGGGGCGGCAAGGGGAATGACACCTTAACGGGTGACAACTCCTCTGGCGGTCAGGGCAGTGATACCTTCGTCCTCGCAGTCGGTGAAGGCACCGATACTATCACAGACTTTGAAGTCGGTACTGACTTCATTGGTCTAGCAGATGGCCTAACGTTTGGTGCTTTATCCTTTAGCGGCGATACTATCAACGCTGGGAATGAAACGTTGGCAGTGCTGACTGGTATAGACACGACGACTGTGATAGAAGCCTCATTCGTACTGATCTAGGCTTTGCTTGAGCTCCTCCATGGAGAACTCACCCGAGACGTTAGTGATAAAGCGGGCAACGAAAATTCAATTTTCGTTACCCGCTTTTCGCATATTTACCAAATTGCGAACTCGCCCTTTGCTTAATACAAGGCCCATGACTGGGGCTTCAGCAAGATATAAGCGGTTCTGTAGAGCCAGCAAAGTGCCTAGCAGACGTATTTAGTGTATCAAGTGTTCCCATTTTTTAGCTTGGTCTGTATTATCTTGTGGGTCACAAAAGAACTTTAAAGATTTTGCTAAGCAAACGCGAAAAAATACTGAGGTCTCACAGGTTGTGCGTAGAATATGGAATATTTTATTTTGGTATAGTAGGTACATCTATGAGGCAATGTCCACGGTAAAGGTCGAAATCAGCCTGATTAGAGAGTTTCTGCTAAGCTTTTAACCGCACAATTGTTAGGTATAGAGCACTGTTGATGTTGGTGAAGTTTGAGTTTAATGCGTAAGTTATTGCACAATCCGGCTGAAACGTACTTCAAACATCAAGGAATGCAACTGTCTATATCACCTCACTTGTCTCACTGCGGCGATCGCAAAAGTGTTTGACAAAGCTATGGCTGAAATACCTCAGGTAATAATTGTATAGGCTTTCAGAATCTAGTGTTCATCTTATGTCGAGCGTCGGAACTGGTTCGATTTCACGTCTTTCTGAAATCAGTATGTTCAGTGCCTGGTGTGGATTTTTTAAACAATCAAGAAAGCTGGCTGTAGCTTAAATTGGTGAGTAGGAGTCATTATGTGAATTTGTTATCTCGGTTGGATGCATCGAACTTAAAATGTGGGCCAATCATCTCTATTGTCTGTGGTAGTTACAACCTCTCAACACAGTTTTGGAATAGGATCTATGTCCCACAGTCGTTATCTACAGACTCATATTTCTTTAGCCACACCGCTACGAGTTGATGAATTACAGGCTCAGACACCTTATCCAACCATCACTGCAACCCTGCTAGATCGCAAAATTACTTTTATGACAATCCAAACCATCATTGATGAGGTTACGAAAACCTGTCAAGAGGGGAGAAAGATCGTCATTGCATCATGGAACGTTCATAGCTTTAATTTGTCGTTCCAGCTACCCTGGTTTTATGATTTCATGCAAACTGCTGAAATCGCAATGTGTGATGGCTCCGGTATCCTAAAAACCGTTAATGGTCTTGGATTAAATCTACCCTTAGACTATAGAGCAACAGGAACTGAATTGATCCCAAATTTACTTGAATCTGCCAAGCATGCTGGCTTTTCTTTTTTCTTTCTAGGTGCTAAGCCAGAGATTTTAGCTAAAGCAATTAGTTCTACTCGTGAAAAATATTCAGGCGTAGAAATAAATGGTTATCATGGCTATTTCCCGAAAGATGATCCTAGGGCTTGTCGGGAGTTGATTGAAAGGATCAATAAAGTCAGCCCTAATATTTTAGTGATTGGAATGGGAATGCCCCTTGAAGAAAAGTGGGTACTCCAAAATCAGGAGAGCTTAGATGTAAACGTGATTATCCCCTGTGGTGCAGTTATCGACAGACTTGCAGGAGTTATTCAAAATTGTCCAAAATGGATTTCTGATTGTGGATTTGAATGGTTGTTTCGCTTAAAACAAGAGCCAAGACGTTTGGCAGCTCGTTATCTCTTAGGGAATCCTGCATTTTTGCTGCAAATTGCACTTGCAGCGACATACTTGTCACCTCTGAAAGTGGAAGATAATAAATAAAGGTAATCAATAATATCCAAGGATAATTTTCTCAAAAGACTATAAAGTAGCCAATTCAAACCCCTGAAATAAACCTATGACTAACCTAGAAAAAGTCAGTGTGGTTATTCCAGCTTACAATATTGAAACCTATCTTGAATCTGCGTTACAGTCTTTAATAAGCCAAACATTTGAACATTTCGAAGTCATCATTGTTGATGACGGTTCAACAGATAAAACTCACGACATAGCAAAACAATTTTGCTATCGAGACAATAGATTTAAAGTTGTCTGCAAACCTAACGGTGGTTTATCTTCTGCGCGTAATTACGGCATTCGTCATGCCAACTCAGAATATATTGCATTGCTTGATGCTGATGACATCTACAGACCTCGAAAAATCGAAACTCACGTTGCTATTCTTGAGCAACACGCTAGCGTTGGTGTAGTTTATAGTGCTTCGCAAGCGATTCGAGATGATGGAAAATCAATCTTTATATCGCTGAGTGGTAAGCCTGTTGATAGAAATCCACTCAAAGCACTGTTATTCAAAAATTTTATTGGACATGGCTCTAACGCTATTTTTAGACGATCTATATTTTATGAGGTTGGCGAATTCGATGAAACACTACGGAGCTCTGAAGATATAGATTTTTGGTTGCGCATTGCAGGAACACAAAATTGGACATTCTATCGAGTGCCAGAAAAGTTATCTTGTTATCGAGTCCGACCTTCAGGACTTTCATTTAATATTGAGGGTATGCAAACGTCCCATGAAGCTGTTCTTCAAGCAGCGTATCAACGCTTCCCCCAAGAAGTTAAACCTATCTTGCCAACTGCATATGCTTATCTTTATCGCTATTTGGCTAGATTATGTATGAGCATGGGAGATGGAGCACAGGCAAAGAAGTTCATCATATTGGCTTTAAAGCAGGATGCTTCGATTTTCTATCGAGACCCGCGTTCTTTTTTGACGATTCTCTCAGTAGCTTTAAATCCGATAGCATCCCTAGCCATCAAGAAAGTTCTAGGCACTTAAACTAAAATAGTATAATTTATTTTTATTATGAGCAAAATTTTCAACATAGGATTACCGAAGACTGGAACTGTTAGTTTAAATGCGGCATTAGTTCTATTAGGATATCGCTCATTACATAATCCTTTGGATTTGAGGTTTATGTCATATAAAAAAGGCATTTATAACTATCCTCGTGACGATTGGGATGCAATCACTAACTTTGGAGAAAACTTTTACCCTCAGCTTGATCGCAGTTATCCTAATAGCAAATTTATACTTACCTATAGATCTAAAGACACTTGGTTAAAATCTGCTGAAAATTGGTATAGTCAGCCTCCTGCCTATCCTCCTAGGGATAATAAGGCCAGGCTTGAAATCTTTGGGTGTATGCAATTTAATCTTGACCGATTCTCATATGTCTATGATGCTCATTACAGTAGCGTAAATGCCTACTTTAAAGATCGACCAGAAGATTTACTGATACTTAATTTTGGCAAAGATGACCTTTGGCTCAAGCTCTGTGGATTCTTAGATAAAACAATCCCCGATATTCCTTTCCCGAGAAAAAACCCTGCTAAGAATTCAACATCCTCGATCCACAGAGCAAGAATGAGTTTAAGAAACTGGATTAGATATTGGGGTCAGTAATTTCTATAAAGGTCATTGCCGACGATAGAGAACATGCTAAATATGCAAAAATCTTCTCTCTTAAGGAATGGCATATGGGTAACCGCTGGTAATTTTTCGCGGCGTTTCTTTGCACTTTTCAGTAATCTGATACTTGCCAGGCTGCTTGTTCCTGATGATTTTGGAATCGTAAGCATAGCATGGGTTTTCTGGTCGTTTTTTATTCTTTTTACTCAAAATTCTACTAGTCTATTCATTCTTTATAAAGGAATAGATGAAAAGCCTTATCTAGATACGACTTACACAGTGAGCCTAGCTGCTGGGGCAATTACGTCGCTGTTGTTGGTTGTAAGTTCACCGATAATTTCAAATTTCTTTAGTGAGCCTGCTCTATCATCACTTTTAATAGTGTATGCCTTTAACTTGTTCTTGGCCTCTGGATATTTTCCATATTCCGCTGTCCTCATGCGACAGGAAAGGTATGCTGTTCTGGCCTTAAATACACTAATTGCTTCGGGATTCCGGTTATCGTTCACAATTGGTGCTGCGTTGCTTGGACTGAGATATTGGTCTTTCGCAATTGGTGATATGGCTTTTTGGTCAGTTGAATTTATCTTAGTTATTATTCGATCAAATGCTTATCTTAAAATCCGACTTCATCCAGAAATTGTACGAGAAGTTGTAAGCTATTGCTCAGGAGCAATTGGATCTAGTTTTGGCTTTTATGTTAACTCGAATCTTGATAATTTTATAGTTGGAAGACTACTCGGAAAAGCCAGCTTAGGATACTATAATCTCGCCTATCAGCTTTCAATGGCATTAACGACCATACTTAATCCTATTATGAATCAGGTGGGAACGCCTGAATTCGCAAAGATTGATAAGCCCGCTGATCAAAAGAAAGCGCTTATAGCAGTTATTAGACAGTTGGCATATTTGACCACGCCATTTTATTTGATTATATTTCTGATATTAGATAAAAAAGCAATAGCGTTTATTTTCGGTCAAAATTGGACGCAAATTGCACATATTTTGCCTTGGCTATTAAGCGCATCTTACTTCCGAGTGATCAATGCCCCTTTGAAAACGATGCTTTCGGCAAGAGGTTTTCCTGGTATCAATGCTAAAGTCAATTTGTGCATTGCACCCATTGCTATCTTGAGCTTTTGGATGGGGGCTAAGTTGGGCAATGTTGTTGGTGTAGCAATTTCAGCTGCTGTAGTATTAGGCTTTTTTTGGACGTTACTTTGGTGGTGGATTGGCTGTAGAAGTTTACATTGGCCGATGTATGAAATTCTAGGTACGGCTCTTAAGCCAATAGTATTCTCACTGCTAGCTTTGGTACTGAGTTATGCGATTAGCTATTGGGTCTTTGATTTATTTCTTGGAAGCAAAATAATAATTTTTATTCTGACCTATGTATTCCTAATCTATTTACTTTCGCCGGAACAGTTTTTTGAATATGCCCAAGTATTTAAAAAACTAGTTCGAAAACTTCGATTGGTTAAGTGATACTCCGGAAATCAGAGAAATTCTGTGCTTGACTTGTGATTGTCAACTCTATGCATGGTAGTGGCTATGGCTGATTTTTCTACTGATATTGCTATTTTCATTCGTAGCCTTTATGGCGGCGGAGCTGAAAGAGTGATGGTCAGTCTTGCCAATAACTTTGTGGATCAAGATTATAAGGTCGATTTGCTATTGCCTAGGGCCACAGGGCCCTACTTAGAGCAAGTCTCTCATCGGGTCAACGTGGTTGATCTAAAATCGCCTAACCTTTTGATGAGTCCACCTAAGCTGGTCAATTATTTGAAGCAGCAGCGTCCTAGTGCCCTACTGGCAGCGCTTCATTATCCCTGTGAGATTGCGCTATGGGCAAAACGCCTTGCAGGTGTGCCAACACGGGTAGTTGTCTCTGAGCGAAATACACTGTCTGTTGAAGCAAAGAACTCAAAACAGCTTTCTGTGCGCCTAACCCCTTTAGCTGCCCGCTTATTTTATCCTTGGGCAGATCAAATTGTGGCAATTTCCCAAGGGGTGGCAGATGACCTTTCTAAAACGGTAAGTGTCCCCTCTAATAAAATTCAGGTCATTTATAATCCTGCACTGTCTCCCCGGATTTATGATCAATCTCGTCAAGAAGTGGAGCATCCTTGGTTTCAACCCAAACAGCTGCCTGTTGTCCTATCTGTAGGGCGTCTGCATCCTCAGAAGGACTTTCCGACCTTACTCAAAGCGTTTCACCAGGTGCAGAAACATATTTCTGCTCGATTAGTCATACTAGGGACGGGGCCAGAAGAGTCGGCACTTAAAAAGCTCATTAGCGCGCTTCAATTGACTACGGTTGTAGATATGCCAGGATTTGTTCAAAATCCATTTGCTTATATGAGCAGGGCAGATGTCTTTGTGCTGTCATCAGCTTGGGAAGGATTTGGAAATGTCCTTGTAGAGGCAATGGCTACTGGTACACCTGTTGTTTCAACTAATTGCCCAAGCGGACCTGCGGAAATTTTAGCTGATGGCAAATATGGATTTTTAACCCCTGTCGGTGATGAGACAGCTATGGCTAAAGCGATTTTGAAAGTTTTATCTGGAGAGGGGAAAGTTGTTGATCCTAAGTGGCTTCAGCAGTTCACCCCAGCAGTGTGTACACAAAAGTACCTAGAAGCCCTTGGTATGATTTAATCGAAGTTCGAAACTTTTGCTAATGTTATGGTTATTGATTTTCTCCGGCAGTTCGTCTCTAGTGTGCGATCGCCAGATCTAGAAAACCTTTCCTCAACTGAAAAGATCGTTCTTTGGACAGCTGCCTTGACGCCACTTTGGTGGCTTTTAGGGATTCAACCGCTTTTCTATCCGGCGGTCTCAGCTGTCTTGTTTCTGCAAAACTTAACCCTCAATAAACTCATTCGTAAGCCATTTCCTGCTTTTATTTGGGTCTGGTTTTTGATGTGTGTGGTTGCCTGCATCACGATGATGTTAGGCCTTGATGAAATGGGTGCTGGATTGACAGCAGTTGCAGCAGGGTTAGTCACCCTGTTTAAGAGTTATTTTATGATTTTCGCTTTTCTATGTCTTCCTTTTCTAACACGCATAAGAAGCCAGGTTGTCACTCGGGCAATTACATTTATCGCGATCGGGATTTTATGTAACTTAGTGATGCAAATGGGTTTGCTTGCTGTGGGGGTCAATAATGTGGTTTACGTCCCACCCCTAGCACAGGCCATTCCTGGGCGTGTTTCTAGTAGTTTATTAGTTAAATCAGCTAAATTTGCTGATTTTTTTGGTCTATCTTTACCTAGAACAATTTTGCATACTGCTGATCCACCGATTTTAGGATTATGCAGTGTACTCTGTTTTCTGGTCTGTTTGACTGAGAAAAATTCCTTGCTGCGTAGACTTTCCTTGATAGGGGCACTCAGCGGTCTAGCTATTAGTTTTAGTCGTTCTGCTTGGCTTGGTTTTGGTTTCTCCCTGTTACTTACTGCAAGCTTTAAATTTAACTTAGCGCGTCAAATCCCACTGTTTTCAATATCTATTGTGTTATGGGTTTCTAGCTTTATGGGCATGACGCTCAATCAACTGTTGGAGATGCCAAGGCAACTGTTCGATAGTGCCCGCGCTTCTTCTTCTGAGACGAGAGCTCTGGTTGTTCAAAAAACACTGGAAGCTTGGCAAGAGAAAATCTGGTTGGGTTGGGGAGTCATTAGAGGTCAAGTCTGGCTCTATGAGACAACTTATATTGGGCTGGGTTCATTTTCTACTTATTCCGCTGTTCTTTATCTTAATGGCTTAATTGGCTTTATTGTTTTTATTTCAGCACTGTTACTCACGCTTGTGAAAGCCTATACTTTAGCTATTAATGGGAATCTCTCTTGCCAGATTGCCTTTTCAGGTTTTCTCACACTTTGTATTTTGATACAAGCGACTCCCTTGAGTTGGATGGCAATATACCTTTGGTTTTTCTTTTTATGGATTGGCTCAGTTGTGGCTGAAACTGAGCAGAATGTGATCAGCTATTCCAGATGGGAACAGCTGATCACTCCTTCTCCTGATATCTAAGCTGAAATGGAGGTGGGGGTTTCATGATTAGAGGGCGCTCGTATTATGTCTGATTGAGAATTGAATTTGGTTTTTGATAGGGTCAGAGCTGATGTCCGGTGATCAATACCCCATTGTAGAAGTTACATTTTTGCGCATAAGCTTTTTAATTTTCATGCCAGTATTTTTTGAATCCGAATTTAAAGTTAAAATTCCTATCAGGGGGCTTTAGATTCACTTTTTTGTAACCGTTCAACTAATCGAGGCTACCGTCGATGAACAAAGTATTCTCAGTAGTCCTGAGACACTGGCCAATCCTGTGGATTACCAATGCTTTGATTTTAGGCGGAGTGATCGCCTTTAAGCTGCTCACATTTTCAGAAAGCTGGGCTGCTGATACTCAGCTTGTGTTGCCAAATGCGAGTTCGAATTTGACCGCTAACTTAGGAACATTAGGATCTCTAGAAAATGAAGATCCCCGATTCTCAACTCAAATTAATCCACTCAGATTGCAAGAGACAATTTTAGAAAGTGATGCATTGATGGAGCTTGTATGGGCTGAAGATCCAGAGCGCGAAAATTTTGGCAGTCTTGCTGGTTATAAAGGTTTGTTTCGGATCACAATTGCAGAGCAGTCTCCTGTCATAAGAATTTCAACGAGAGGCTCTACTCCTGAGATTGCTCAAGCTAGGCTAACGAATCTGATCAAACTTTATCAACAACGCCTAAATCAACTTCGCCAAGCTAATAGCTCTGTTCGTGGTGGCTTCAGTCAGGAAAAACTCTCGGAAGCCCAATCAAATTTAGAGCGAACTCAGGCAGAACTTGCTCAATTTCAACTGGCTTCTGGTCTGATCAACCCGGATGAGCAAACAAAGAGTTTAATCACAACCATTGATAATCTTCAGGAAGATTATGTTCGAATCCAGGCGGATGCAGAGGCTAATGCTGATCAGGTTGGTGTATTAGTAGATCGTTTAGATCTGACACCAGAGCTAGCTATTCAGGCTATAGGACTTGATCAAAATCAGGGCTATACCCAAGTTCGTCAAGAATTGACCGAAGTCTCAATTGAAATAGCTGAGAATAGTGTTCGTTTTACTCCCACTCATCCCCAGATGCAGCAACTGTCTCGTCGATACAATCGCTTAAACGATGAGTTGCAGCGCTACGTGAGTGAAGCCGGTGTCAATTTACCCGATATCAATACGACCGTAACCAGCGGCGCAGAAGGTCGGACTGAGTTGATTCAACAAATGTTATTGGCTGAAAGTATTGCCCTTTCTAGACAAGAACAAGCTAATCGGATTGCTGCAGAAGTTGAGAGTTTGCAGGAAAAGTTTGAACTTATTCCTGATGCAGCAGCTCAGCTTTCGGAATTGCAACGAAACTACGATGTTGCTGAAGGGGTCTATAAAGGGCTAGTCGCTCAAGTAGAGCAGTCTAATTTAGATGCATTTAATGCCTATCCTAATGTTCAGATTTTAGATCCACCTAAGGTTGATCCAAATCCCAGTAGTCCTAACTTAAGGTTAGCTTTACTCAATGCCCTGTTAGCGGCAGCAGTAACCAGTTTGGCGTTGATTATTCTTTTAGAAAGACGCAATCCTCTGATAACGCCGGATGATCTCAAGGAACAATCCTTTGTTTTTGTTAGCACTCTTCCCTGGGCACAGTCTTCTGATATCAAGACTAGTTTGGGCAAAATGACCCATTTGTCGGAATTTAATCTGCTCGCCTCAAATTGTTTATCTTTCCTCGAAAATGACCAAATGCTAATGGTTACAAGTGCTGAACCTGGTGAGGGAAAAACTTTTGTCAGTTTGGGTCTAGCTCAAGCACTTAATGCTCTTGGCTTTAGGGTACTGATTGCAGATACTAGCGTTGAGGCTAACCTCATGGATATGTTTCAACATGCTTCCCCACAACCCGTAAAAGACTTGGGGCTAATTCACCGGGAGGTCAATGCTGACCTGGGAATTGCGGCTCTTGCAAACTCATCCGCTGCTGAGTTTAAGCTTTTTACCAAGGGAGAGTACAAAGCTGAATTAGAGAGAATCAAGGCTGCTCATTGCTATGACTATATCTTAATTGATACCTCTGCGATCGCGATAACGAGTGTCTCATTATTGATGAGCCAGTTTTTCCATCGGGTTTTGTTTGTGATCAAACCCAACTCGAGTAAAAGAAATCCAGTCCTGAATGTTTTAAAGAATCTCAGTCAGAATTCGGCAAATCGCATTGGATTAGTCATCAATGGTGAAACAGAGCAATCTGATCTGAAATCAGCTATTTGACTCGCTTAATCTAGTAAACGGTCTAATACGTTGAACGGCGCTAAAATTCTCCCCAAAGGGCTAAATATACCCTCAACAACATCAGAAAAAGCGGCTCTCCCCGATCGCCCAACCAGGACGACATCGTTGTTTTGTAAAGCGGGATTCGTTTCTTCGTTAAGGCCTTGATTAAAGGCAACAGAGATAGTGCGTTGGGAAACCGTACCATCTGGGTTAAGCCGGACTAGTTCTACTTGATCGGTGTTGGCGCGCCGCGGATCAAACCCACCTGCCGCTAGCAGAGCCTGATTCAAGGGGGCGTTGGGTGGAATCTCAACGGTGCCGGGTTCAGGGACTTCTCCCACGACTGTCACCCGAATATTCTCGGGTGAGAAATTGGCCGCTGAGAGTTGGGTCAACTCCTCGGGTGTTAGGGCCGTTGCTGTCGGGATATAAATTGAATCCCCATCACGCAGGGTAAGGTCATCTTGGATATTGCCAGTTGTCAAAATCATCCAGAAGTCAATTTGGATGATTTGTTCACCCCCTAAGGGTTGAGGTCGACGAATTTCAACTTGCCGCACGTTGGCCTGATTGGTGATACCGCCAGATAACTGAATCGCTTCGACCACCGTTGGCCATTCGATAACGCCATCTTCTTCGTCTGTGAGCGAGATTTCATAGGGGCCAGGTCGATTGACTTCGCCTGAAACCCCGATTTTTATAGGACGAGGGGCGACCAGATTGACGGTAATTAGAGGGTCTATTAAGTAGTTTGTGTAGGCACTCTCAACGGCCTGAGTGGCTCCTTCAAGGGTTAATCCAGCGACTGGTAACCGCCCAATTACGGGCAAATCGATCGATCCATCTACCAGAACAGATTCTTCTCCGTCGTACTCAGGGACGTTAAAGAAAGTCAGAGACAGCCGATCTCCAGGGCCCAGAATGTAGCTGTCATAAATAGGGAGGCTTGTTACTGCTGAAGCAGGCTCTAAGAGAGGCAATTCCTGGGCTTTGACGTCTATTGAAGATTGCAAAGATAGCCCTAGAATCACAAAGCTTGTAGAGAGTAAGGTCGCTTTTGTAAACACGTGATCAACCATAAAGGATTTCATATTGATTATGGCTTCATGATGTGTCGATTGGTTAGGGCTGGGACAGCCGCCTTTAGGCTGGCAGTCGGTGGAAGTACTAATACCATCGTTGACGTTGCTGAGTTCATCTCATCGCCCTATCCATAAACCAACCTTATTTTTTTCTAAATGTTTTAGCAAAATAGCTTCAGTAGAATCTGCTACGTTGCGTTGTGTTGAAACTCCGATGGCAGATTTCCCCGCTTCCTTACCCAACGGTGTTGCCAGCGGCGATACCACCCAAACCTCTACGGTACTTTGGACTCGCAGCACTGCTATTGGGGAGGTTACGTTTGAGTATGGCACCCATGCAGATTTCACCGCGATTGTAGAAACGCAGACTGCTAGCGTCAGCGATCCATTGGTGCCTGTCAAAGTAGCAGTAGAGGGGTTATTGCCTGCAACTGAGTATTTCTATCGCGTCACTGATGCTGCTGGCGCGATCGCAACAGGTCAGTTCCGTACTCCTGCCCCTGTGGGCACGTATTCGGGACTGCGCTTTGGCGTTTCGGGAGACTGGCAGGGGGAGTTGAGCCCATTTCCTGCGATCGCGAACGGAGCTGAACGTGACCTCGACTTCTTTGTGCAGATGGGGGACACCCTCGAAGCCGATAGCGAGTCGCCAGCCTTGCCCGGGGTCACCCAAGCCCAGACCTTAGAAGAATTTCGGATTAAGCACGCCGAAATCTACACTGAGCGCTTTGGGGTCAACAACTGGGCTGATTTACGGGCATCTACCAGCATTTACTCTACCTGGGACGATCACGAAATCACCAATGACTTTGCAGGTGGTGCGGCTCCGGCAGATTCGCCCCAGCGCGATCAAATTTTTGGTGACGCGGAGACTGGCTTTGTCAACGACACCCCGGCATTTGATGCGGGCCTTGAAGCATTTCAAGACTACAAGCCCCTACGGGATGAGTTTTACGGCGAGACAGGGGATGCCCGCACCGCCGATGAGCAAAATCTATATCGGTTCAACACCTTTGGCAGCGACGCTGCTAGCTACGTTTTAGATGTGCGCTCCTTTCGGGATGCACCGCTGCCATTTTTGCCAGAAACCGCATTACCCGAGGCAGTAGACGCCTATCTTGAAGCAGCCTTTGAACCCGGGCGTACGATGCTGGGCCAAGCGCAACTTGAGCAGTTCAAGCAGGACTTGCTCGCCGCTGAGGAAGCGGGCATTACCTGGAAGTTTGTGATGTCTACGGTGCCGATGCAGAACTTTGGCATTCCCGTCGCGGGGGAACGTTGGGAGGGCTATGCCGCAGAGCGCGCCGAGTTGCTTAGCTTCATCGATGAGAACGATATCGACAACGTCGTATTTATCACCGGCGACTTCCATGGCCATGTGGTTAACAACGTCACTTATCAAGAAACCTTTGGTGGCCCCCAGATTGCGACCGACGTGGTAGACGTGATGATTGGGCCAGTCGGCATTCAGTTAACTGTGCCGTTTTTGCCTGAGCCGTTTAACGAAACCTTTGCAGCGCCCTTTGGGCCAGCAACCGTGGGCTTTACACCAACCTCGTTGCTAGCAGCTCAGGGCAAAAGTCAGGCTGAGTATCTAGCGCTCACCGATGTCGATGCCCGGAACCAGTACGTCCGGGAAGTCTTGGATGCGCGACTCACACCCCTGGGCTTTGATCCGGTTGGATTAGAAGATTCTGGTATCGATGCCACCCTGTTGCAGGGCGAGTACATCGCGGCTCACAACTATGGCTGGAGCGAGTTTGAAATTGACCCGCTGACACAAGCCCTGACCGTGACGACCTACGGCGTTGAACCTTACACCCAGGCTGATCTATTGGCCAATCCTGATATCGCCCTGCAGTCCCCTGAGATTCGCAATCAGTTCGCGATCGCCCCCTCTGGGTTCTCTCTGATCGAAGGCACCGACAGTGATGATGAACTGTTAGGGGGAGCAGACCGCGATCGCATTCTGGGCTTCGCAGGGGCTGACCTGGTCGCAGGCGGATTAGCAGCCGATACACTTTTGGGTGGAGATGGGGATGACGTGCTGCGCGGCGATCGCAATAATCGCAATGCTCAAGGTGCTGTGGGTGGCGATGACATCATCTTTGGTGGGGCCGGCAACGATCGCATCGGTGGCAAGGGCGGCAACGACACTCTGTTTGGCGAAGCCGGCGATGACCTGATTTGGGGGGATGATGGCGATGACATTTTGCGGGGCGGCCTGGGCAACGATATCCTCACTGGGGATGACTCCTCAGGGGGGCAAGGGGCCGATACCTTTGTCCTCGCCTTGGGTGAAGGAACCGACACCATTACGGACTTTGAAGTTGATACTGACTTCATTGGTCTGACGGGTGGCTTAACCTTTGGTGCATTGTCCTTCAGCGGTGACACCATCAACGCGGGTGGCGAAATCCTGGCGATTTTGCCCGGGGTAGAGACGACGGCCTTGGTAGAAGCTGGGTTTATTGGGGTCTAATGCTGGACATTTTGGATTTTCGATTGCCGATTTTGGATTGTGAAATCTTTGCGGTCAGGCAATTGTGAACGGGTTCTGGGTAACCCAATTCTGGCAAAACAGCAGCTTTCAGTAATTTCACCGGATCTTCATCAGTCTTTGCCTGTGTGCGACTGGCCTTTGGCGTATCTGTAGCTAGACGTTTTGGAGGATCGATGATGAACACTGTTATGCTGCTGGCGACCATTGAAATTTGCAACTTTTGGGGCTGTGGTTGGTTAGAAACTGCGATCGCATTCGTTCAAGAATGGGCATCTAAAATTTCGGTCTAAATCTGAATCTAAGTTTAGATCTGGAGTTTTGCCTACGGGCAAATTCCACATCCCGAGCTGGACTTGGTATGGAGATTTAGCGAACAACACTAGGCCTTATTTCAGCAGCCTGCACGGGAATTGCGTTCAAGTCATATCCATGACCTCCTTAGTGGGGGTCTAACCCCAGGTAGGGACATCACATGCGATGCCTCTACCTTTTTTATGCGCTGCCCAGAGAAGCTGCCAAGCGCTCTTCGTTCAGGGTTTCCCTGCGAATCTCCCCGGCTTTTTGAATCGTTTTGACATCAAAAGTCCAGGTGGGCAAGATAAACGTCATGGCGACTTCTTCAAGGTTATGCAGTGTGCCAATGAGCAAGGTGGCCAAGAACGTTATGCCGGCATAGTCGAATGCAAAGAGGGCCACTGTGGCGATCGCTAGTGACACCCCCCACAACTTAGCCGAGTAGCTGTGATAACTCGGCAGGCGTCCATATTTAATCAACCCTGTGAGCCATTGCAAGCCTTGAGCCGCGATCGCGAAAGTTAACGGTACCCAGAACTCAACCAAAACGTCTGGATGCACCAGCCAGATTGCGGCAATCACGCAAAGGTAGAGGCTGAGGTCAGCGCGACTATCGGCTTCCCGTAGTCTTGATGTCACCACCTGGAGCCGCCGAGCAATCATGCCATCTACCACATCCGAGATAAAGGCCAGCACAAAAAGACTGACGAAAGCACCTTTATGCCCTTGCCAGGCTGCCCACAGCAGGCCGGGGCCGGCTACAAATCGATAGAGAATGCAGATCAGCGGCAGTTGACGTGCCCAAGGCGTCGCAATTGGCAATGTAGACATCTTTCCAAAAATAAATCGTTATGGTTACCTGTGTTGCTTCAGTCCGGCTGCCCATAGCCTTGTCAGAGGCCGCTAACAGCAAAGATTGTGCAATCCAAAACCGAAAATCCAAAATCGAAAATTTGGAGTATTGCTAAGCTAAGCTCAGCCTCAATTTCCGAGTGAACAAAACAGGCACTTTTAAGACTGTCTGATTGAACCGACCACAGCATTCAATAGAAAAGATAATGTTGTGGTAATCTACGGGCTAACTGAACTGCGTCCACATCTAGATCTATAGTGTTTGCCTAAGCTAAAGCTCAGAGGTTCAAATCGGATGTGGCTGACGTCTTGCCTGTGCTTGATTTAAAAGCATGACCTGGCAACCTTCTAGCCTGCTGAGGGGGATGACATGTTTGACCTAATGGTTGTGGATTTTGCTGTGGTTGGCCTTGATCACTGCCTTAGCGGGGTCGATGTGAGCTTGCCGACAGAGCCTTTCAACACTTGCAAGCCGATCGAATTCATCAAGCAGGTGGCCTTCAAGACCGGCTTCCAATTGGAGAGCACCGAAGTTGTGGGGCTCTCAGGCATCATTGATGAACCGATTGGGAGTGTTTATGCCTTATCGAGCGATCGCCTGGGGCCAATTCCAGCTGCTGGGTCTTTAAATGAGTACATTGGGTTTCGCAACAACAGCTATTTCATTGAAGTGCCCGACGATGCTATCCATGATTTCTTTGCTTGGGATGAGAATTACCCAGATCTGATTTCAGCCCACCGGGGCGGTTTCACAACGGGATTCCCCGAAAATGCGATTGAAACCTTTGAAAATACGCTCACTTTTGCCCCAGCCCTGTTGGAAGTTGATGTCCGTCGTACGGCTGATGGGGCCTGGATTTTGATGCACGATGATACGCTGGATCGGACGACGACGGGCATGGGGCTTGTCTCTGAGACGAGCCTAGCCCAAATTCAAGCGTTGCAATTGGTCGATAATAACGGCAATGTGACTGATTTTAAGGTGCCTACCCTACATGCAGCCCTGGAGTGGGCCGAAGGTCGCACGATTTTAGAACTCGACCTCAAGTCTGACGATTTCTTTGAGGAAGTGGTAGAAATCATCACCACGCTAGATGCTGAAGACCAGGTGCGTTTTATTACCCAAGATTTAGACCAAGCGATCGCGATTCATAGCCTAAATCCTGATATTCATCTGGGGTTATCGATCAATTCAGAGAATCAACTCGATGTCTTTGTCGAGATTGAAGCTGCCCCCTTTGAGTTTGAACAAGTCAGCGCCTTTACCGGCATCCGCCCTGAGTCTGAAGCTTTCTATGACACGTTACACGATGAAGGAATTGTCGCGATTCAGGGCTTATTTGGCAGTCAGGATTTCTTCGGCGGGAGTGCCTTTATCAATGACTTGACGGATGAGCAGCGCACTGAACTGTTTGAAATGGTGTATGAGCGGGGGGGAGATGCGATCGCGTCTGATTTCGCCCAGCCGATTAGTGAACTTCTGAACTACGCTGAATATTGAAATTGGCGGAGATTAGAAGTTCATGGGATTGAGAATAAATGACTTTGGCAGTGCTCAAAATTTCTTTGCGGCGAATTCAATTTGGGCTATTCTCAATCACTCGCTTTTCGATTAAGTCAACTTTACGATTAAGCATAGATTCTAGCGCTTGTTGCATCTTGACTAAGTCAAGTAATTGATAAAG
>JBCBTQ010000068.1:0-24411 GCA_039818605.1 Cyanobacteria bacterium J06639_14
CATCTGGGGTGTCGCTGACACAGGTAATGACCACCTCGGCACCTACAGCTGCAGCCTGGGGGGATGCAGCGCGCTGGGCTCCGGCTTCGGCAACAGGGAGTTCGCGATCGCGAGAGCGATTATGTACCGTCACTTCATGCCCTGCCTTGAGTAGGTTCAGTGCCATCGGCACTCCCATTGTCCCCATCCCTACAAAAGCAACCTTCACAAGCACCTCCCAGGTGTCATTTTCTTTACTCAGGCTACAGTACTTTGCAGGGAACCCCATGTAGTTTTAGGGCTCCCTTCCCGCTGGCTAATACCGCATCTGAATGAGTAAAACCGAATTTAGTATAAGTGGGCAACGAGTGCTAAGAGGATTGCTGTTCACGACGATACGCGCCTCGCACTAAGCGAATTTCGTCATAGGTGTAGCTGCCATCCAGGCGATCGCGGACTTCACTCAAACGGTTACTAACTACTTGGCTGAGTGCCTGGCGAATTAGTGCCTGTCGTTCACCAACGACCAGGTCGTCCAGGTTAACGCCTTCTCCTGATTCCAGCAGCTCAGCAAGATGGCGGATGATCGTGGTCTGGCGCAGATTACGTAGACGAGCGATTTCAGCCGGTGGATGCCCCTGTTGATAAAGCTGTAACGTCATGGCGTGGGTATTGCCGACAATCGGGACCGCGTCATCATAATGAGGTTCCGCGTAAGAGGACTCTGACGTTAGCCCCTGCTCATTACAGTAGGCATTGATTTCATCGACAAATACTTGGCCATATTGCTCCAGCTTACGACTACCGACGCCGGAAATCTGTTCAAAAGCAGCCCGCGATCGCGGCATTTTCTGGGCCATCTGGCGCAGGCTGGTTTCGGTAAAGACAATATAAGGAGGAATCCCTTGCTCATCGGCTAAACGCTTACGCAGCGATCGCAGCCGCTCTAATAAGCCCTCCGCTGTTTGCGATTGTCCCGTTGCGGTAGCAGCAGTCACGCTCCTTAGGGTTTCAGGAATAGCCACCTGCACCGCCACTTGTTTGCGGAGCACCTGCCAACTGGCCGCGTTCAGCTTGAGTACAGGAAAGCCATCTGTCGTTTCATCCACCAGTCCCTGATGCAAGAGCGAACGCCCCAACAACTTCCATTCTTCAATGCTGCGGTCTTTACCAATGCCATAGGTTGAGAGTTGGTCGTGTCTGAGTTCACGAATCCGCTTTTTCTGCGAACCTCGCAGGACATCAATAATATGGACAATGCCAAATCGCTCCCGGCAGCGGGCTACACAAGAGAGAAACTTTTGGGCTTCAATGGTCCAATCTTCAATGGGTTTGGGGTGACGGCAGTTGTCACAGCGATCGCACGCTCCTGGAAACGATTCACCAAAATAACCCAGCTGGATTTGGCGGCGACAGACCGTGCTTTCGGCATAATCTAAAACCTGGCGGAGCTGCTGGCGAGCAATGTTTTGCTCCTGATCGTCAGGTTTTTGATCAATCAGATAGTTAACAACCGAGACATCCCCATAGCTGAAATAAAGAGTGCAATGGGCCGCCTCGCCATCGCGCCCAGCCCGACCGGACTCCTGGTAGTAGCTCTCTAAGGTGCGGGGTAAATCATAGTGGACAACCAAACGCACATCCGGCTTATTAATTCCCATCCCAAAGGCAATGGTGGCAACAATAACCTGCACATCGTCCCGAATGAAGCGATTTTGGTTGGTCGATCGCGTTTCATCAGACAACCCTGCGTGGTAAGGCAAAACAGAGACACCATCCTGCTGCAGTCGTAGCGTTAGTTCATCAACCCGCTTGCGACTAAGACAGTAAACGATGCAGGCACCAGACGTTGCTTTTATCTGCCGCAGCAGCGTACGGTATGTCCGTTTGTCTTTGGGATTGACCTCATAGTAAAGATTAGGCCGATTAAAGCTGGCAACAAAAACTTCCGGCTGGTTCAACTGCAACTGTCGACAAATATCTTCCCGAACGCGAGCCGTAGCCGTGGCCGTCAAAGCCATCATCGGTATGTCGGGAAAGGCACTCCGCAACCGATGCAGTTGGCGATATTCGGGGCGAAAATCATGCCCCCATTCTGATACGCAGTGGGCTTCGTCAATCGCAAATCCAGAAACTTTCACGCGTTGGTGAAGCTGCGACAAGAATGGCCAAAATCCTTCGCTCAGTAACCGTTCAGGGGCTACGTACAGAAGTTTGGTCCGTCCTCCTAGCAAGGCTTGTTCTCGCGATCGCACCTCAGCAAAGGACAGACTACTGTTGAGGTAGGTAGCCGCAATTCCATTGTTGTTCAAAGCATCTACCTGATCTTGCATAAGCGCAATCAAGGGCGATACCACAACCATGACGCCTAGCTTTAACAAAGCTGGCAGTTGATAACAAAGCGACTTACCGCCTCCTGTCGGCATGACAACTAAACTGTCACGTCGCTCCAAAAAGTTTTCAATAATCGCTCGTTGCTTGAAGCGAAAATCCTCGTAGCCGAAGAAGTACTTTAATGCCGCCTCCAAAGACGGCAACTGGGTGGATGCAGCTGAAGTCATGTCAGGCCCGTTGCGATTGCACCGAAGCCCTAGTGTACTCGTAGATGCGAACGGCGACCGTTAAAAATGCCTTTAACTAAAGACTTTAAGAAACTTAGCCAAGCCCCCCAAGGGCTGCCCTCTAAAGTCCATTGCCCTAATTGCTGGCCAGTCGCTCGATCATAGCAAGCATAGGCTTCACGCCAGTATCCCAAACGGTGACTAGCAACGCCGCGAAACAGCCAAGCTTGTTGGTGATCAGGTTCTAAGGCAAGCGCGCGATCGCAGGCTTGCAAGGCTTCTTGATGACGCGCTAAATGAAGCAGGCAAACCCCCTGCGAAACATAATTGTCAGCCGATAGAACGCTTAAGGTTTCGGCTTCATGAAAGCAGCGTAGCGCCGCCTCATACCGGCCCTGCTCAAGCAACTTTTTGGCCTCAGTCAATTCAAACAAATGAGGAGAAGATTCTGTAGAAATCGTAGATGGGGTCATAAACGAAGACTGCAATGCACAACATGTGACGCCTTAAAGTCTAGGCGCATAAAATATCAGGCTTTTCATTAAAGCAACTCTTCAGCGACTGAGCCACCCAAGATTAACAAGAAGTCACTCACTGCTCTCATTAATGTCGCTAGGGAACAACTGCTGGTTGATGCACCAATACCCAAATCCTTGACCCAGCACTCATCGACATTATCGATTAATCAAATTTTATAGGCTAACCCGTGAAACAGACAAACCAACCCTTTAGCGATCGGTACATATCTCCACACAACTTAACCCTTTCTGGATTTGTGTGACAATTTCCATCTTTCAGCCCAGCAAAGTCTTTATATCCCAGATTATTGAACCAACATCACCCGGAAATCCAAAGCCTCTATAGGTTCTATAGACATGAAGATTATTTCGGAATGTAAACAAAATGCCGTCATGCTGGTTTGCTGGCTTGACAGTTTCGAAGAGAAGCCGTTAAGTTGTCATCCATAACCCGGGTTCTTCAAATCTAGAGCGCAACATGCAAGATAAGCACAGAGCTAGAAAAGTTACGCTATACCTGCCTCAGGAGTTGCACCGCCAGCTTAAGATTCAGTCGGCTGTCGATGGCGAGGCAATGTCTGCTTTAGCAGAGCGGGCGCTTGACTTTTATCTGAATCATTCTGATGTTGTTGAGGAGTATTCGGAGCACGGGCAAACTCACAAAATTTACGATTGCCCCGCTTGCTCTGAATCGATGGTGATGCGGGAGGGCAGGCTAGTCTCTGTCCAAGACGTAGTTGCCTCCTCTCGTTCTAGTGACCTGCATGTTGGTATGCAGGGAGTTGTTTCTGAAGAGAGTCGTCCTGAAGAAGGGCAATTGGTTACTTGTTGAAAGACAATTGACTCTCAGGGGTAGCAGCTTAATCGAATCAGTGAGTCATGTTTGCAGTACCTTCGTGGGCCAGCAGTTACACCAGGAGTGATAGTCATGAGAGAAGATCTCAACATACTCATACAGGCCCAATATCCCCTGGTTTACTTGGTTACATTTGAGGAAGAACGGGCGGAGCAGACAGTTGCTGCAATTTCTCAACGCCTTAGACCTCAGAGAAAGCTGTATACCTGGACGGTGACGCGCGGGATTGTTGAGTATGGTCAGCCCCGCAATGTTCCTCAGCACAACAGTACATCTTCACCGGAAGCGGCTATTGACTGGGTAGTTCGTCAGCAAGACCCAGGTATTTATATATTCAAGGATCTGCATCCTTTCAAGGATTCCCCGGCTGTTACACGCTGTCTACGCGATGCGATTTCCAGCTTTAGAGGGACTCAGAAGACAATCGTACTAATGTCTCCAGTTCAGGAAGTTCCTATTGAACTTGAGAAAGAGGTGATTGTTCTGGACTTTGCCTTGCCCACCATGACTGAACTTAACCAGGTTCTCAGTCATGAGTTAGATGTCACTAAATCAAGTCGGATTTCAACTGATGTCCGCGAGAAGCTCTTGAAGGCAGCTTTAGGCTTAACCCGTGATGAAGCTGAGAAGGTTTATCGTAAGGCCAGGGTTACGTCTGGAAAGTTGACCGACAATGAAGTGGAAATTGTGCTTACGGAGAAGAAGCAGCTTATCCGTCGCAACGGCATCCTTGAGTACATGGAAGTGGATGAAACCATCGATGTTGTCGGGGGCTTGGAAGAACTTAAGCATTGGTTAAGGCAGCGTTCCGATGCTTTCACCGAAAGGGCTCGAGAGTATGGATTGCCTCAGCCAAAAGGAATGTTGATTCTAGGTGTGCCAGGTTGTGGGAAGTCTTTGATAGCTAAAACAACCTCGCGTCTATGGGGATTGCCGTTAATTCGATTGGACTTAGGTCGTGTGTATGACGGTTCTACCGTAGGGCGATCAGAGGCGAATTTACGCAATGCTCTTCGTACGGCAGAGTCGATTTCGCCTGCTATCCTCTTTATCGATGAGATTGATAAGGCTTTTGCGGGTGGAGTCGGTTCGTCTGACTCAGATGGCGGCACATCAAGTCGGATCTTTGGAACCTTTTTGACTTGGATGCAGGAAAAGACGTCGCCTGTGTTTGTGATGGCGACGGCCAATCGAGTTGAACGTTTACCGAGTGAGTTTTTGCGCAAGGGACGTTTTGATGAAATCTTTTTCGTGGATCTCCCCAATGAGGAAGAGCGCAAAGAGATTTTCAAAATTCACCTTCAGAAGCGTCGCCGCGACATTTCCCGATTTGATCTGGACCAATTGGTTAAGGTCTGTGATGGATTCTCTGGTGCTGAGATTGAGCAAGGGCTGATTTCTGCCATGTATGAAGCATTTGCTCAAGGTCGAGAGTTCACTCAGTTAGATATTATTGCTGCGATTCGGGCAACCATGCCTCTGTCTAAGACGATGAATGAACAGGTGACGGCCCTGCGCGATTGGGCACGTCAACGGGCACGCCCCGCAGCAGCCTCCGTTGCTGAATATCAGCGAATGGAGTTTTAAGGCTTTTTCCTTGGCTTGCTAAGGAGAAAGGCTAGCAACTCTGCTAGCAGTTACGGCTGAAGATAACTAGGGCTTCGTCTCTGATTATCTTCATTACTCTAAACCTCGTTGTCTCTCTCAAGTTCTCTTCAGGAGGAAACACTATGTCTCACTTCAGCACTCTGCGTACGAAAGTGACCGACGCTGAGGTCCTCAAGCAGTCTCTCTGTGACCTGGGCATTTCGGTTAAGACCGAGGCTGATGTTCGCGGTTATAACGGTCAGCGCGTTCGTGCCGACATTGTAGCTGTTCTGGAAGGTGAGTACGATCTGGGCTGGTCTCGCAATGCTGATGGCAGCTTTGATTTGATCGCTGACCTCTGGGGTGTTGCTAAGAAGCACAACCAGACTGAGTTGATCAACTCCATCAACCAGAAGTACGCAGTGAACAAGACCTTGGCTGAAGTCAAGCGTCCTGGTCTGCAGAATGCAAACGTCAAGTTGGTGCTTCAGTAAGCACACATCGCGTTCCCAGAAGTTTGGGCTGCTCTGTCTTCAGAGACAGCCCATTTTTTTATCGATATAATTTTCATCTATAAATAGGGACTCAACTAACTGTCCGTCCGCTTATTTTAAGCATGCCTTCCGAATTATCGGCAACAGCATGAGGTTTTCAGAAGCTGGAAGAATTTGACTTCTATTCTCATTTTGAAGCGTGCGCCATCGATTGCTCTCACGTAGCCATTGGCTTCGTTACGATTCCACCCGCGAATCAATTGCGGACTCACTGCGAAAAGTCACTCCAGGACTTAGACTGACAACGCTTCGGTCCTGGCAAGACTTGAATGGTTTAGCCCGCAGTTTACTCGCAGGCGGCAAGCGCGATCGGGCAGGTCTCAATTGAGCGAATCCACTAACAAATTGAGGGCGATGCCCAGCTTCTATTTCCCTGCCCTGCAAAATAGATCCGGCCATAACAGTACATTACATGTAGCGCCAATATACATTCCGAACACGCTAGAAAATTGAGCAGACCGAGATGTCTTGATGTGATTGTTGGTATATGGCTGCTTTGACAAAAAAAGCCACGCTTAAAACAGCGTGGCTTTTTACTAAGCGATAAACAAATAGTAAAGGAACTCAGATAGTCCTAAGCATTTGCTTTCCGTTGCTTACGGCGAGCAAAGCCACCCATCATCGTGACGGCAGCGACTCCCAACATAACGCTAGGCTCAGGCACAGGCTCAGCACTTACCTGGAAATTCACACCATCACCTGTCTTCTTAGGATTTTTGCTCCTTTGTCCCAAATCTAGAGTAATCGACTCCACATTAAAGAACGTCTTTTCGTACGTGTTGCTATCAGGACCTTTGGGCACTTTATCCTCAAAGGATGCCGTGCTGCCATCGGATAATATAACAGTTCCAGAATAGTTAGTCCCGCTACGCTCGGTATCGAACCAGCTTACGGTCAAAGATTCTATAATTTCTGCAAACACGAATTTAAAGGTTCCAACCTCAAGCTCCCCCCCTTCAATAGCATTGCCATTCTGGTCGAAAGCAACTGGGCGGAACCAGTAATCTCCAACAGTATCAGCAGTCCCAACATCTTTAGCGCTGAAGCCAAATGAACCATAGTCGTTGGCAGTATCGTACTTGTCTACAAATAGTCGGCTATAAGTTCCTGTAGAATCGTCCTGCTCACTGACAACAGACTGAACAATAGGGTCAAGCTCGAGACAAGAACCTGTGAGGCAATTCAGGTTATCCAAAGCAACTTCGCCTTCTTGCTGCGGCACTAAGTCGAATGCTTGAGCGGTGTTTGCCATTCCAGTCGTCATTGCCACGGATGCTGCCAAGATAGGAGCAGCCATGCTAATCCGTGTACCTACTTTTTTCGTGATATTCAAAGAATTCATTGCAATTAAATCACTTAGACAAGGACATGTAGATGTAAGTGCTAACACTTACTCATCTCAAAACAACATCTAAAAAAATACTAGCACTCCGAAAAATTGATTAAGTAGCATTGATGAGAAGCCTCAGTGAATCTTGCATGAAGCTGTCTAGCCATTAAGCTTAAAAGCATGAAAATCAAGACTAAAAGAAGATAAAGCGAAGTAATAATTGCTGACGGCAGGTATTCCTGACATCTCCATATCAATTAAAATCAGAAAATATTGATAAAAACAGAAAAATGCAGGTGTTAATTAACACCTTGTAGATCAATCTTTCGGTTGTATAGAACTGGCTTTACAGCGATATTTGGGAAGCGATCGCACCAGCCATAACAGTAAGAGTCAACCAATGGTTTCCTTACATCTTTCTGTAGCGAAGCTTACATATCCGGATGAATCCATAATTTTGCTGTTCTCTCTTTTGGAGGGCATACCATTGCTACGAGCTATGGCTACAATCACGAATCTGTAGGATGGCACGGCTGCACCCTCGCCCAAATGTGTCTTGGTTGCGGACAGAATCGGTATACGGGATATGGAAAGTGTTCACGGAGTTTTCCGCGATAGGATCAATGACGTAGAGTGGCATCCCGAGCAAAATTTTTATGGTGGCTCAACTGAATACCTCTAACTCGCAACGTGATTGGACACCTATTGTGCAGGCGTTGGAAGCAGCATTGGGAAAAGATGCTGTTGTCCGACGCAAAGAGGAACTCTTGGTCTATGAATGTGATGGTTTGACCAGCTATCGCCAGCGTCCGCCTGTGGTTGTGCTGCCACGTACAACAGAACAAGTCGCAGCAGCGGTTAAGGTCTGCGATCGCTTCAATGTTCCTTTTGTTACCCGTGGAGCTGGGACAGGATTGTCGGGTGGGGCGTTGCCATTAGAAGATGCAGTCCTCATTGTGACTGCCACAATGCGTCAGATTCTGGAAGTTGATTTAGAGAATCAGCGCGTTGTGGTGCAGCCAGGAGTCATCAATAATTGGGTGACACAAGCAGTTAGCGGTGCGGGCTTTTACTACGCACCGGACCCTTCGAGTCAGAGTGTGTGTTCTATTGGGGGTAACGTAGCGGAAAATTCTGGCGGCGTGCATTGCCTCAAGTATGGCGTCACCACTAATCACGTCTTGGGTCTGAAGTTGGTTTTACCCGATGGGGCGATTGTCACGATTGGCGGAGCCGTTGCTGAGCAACCAGGCTATGACCTGACAGGTATTTTCGTCGGGTCCGAAGGAACGTTGGGGATTGTGACTGAAGTGACGCTGCGGATTCTCAAGTCACCGGAATCGATTAGTGTGTTGTTGGCCGACTTCATGAATGTAGAAGCCGCAGGGGCGACAGTGTCTGATGTTATCAGTGCGGGCATTATCCCAGCGGGCATGGAGATGATGGACAACTTTAGCCTCAACGCTGTGGAAGATGTGGTCAAAACGGACTGCTATCCTCGGGATGCGGAAGCCATTTTACTGATCGAAATTGATGGATTGCCTGCCGAATTAGCGGTGAGTCGCGATCGCATCGCTGATATCTGCAAAAAGAATGGGGCCCGCAACATCACAGTCGCCACTAATCCCGAGGAGCGTTTACGACTTTGGAAAGGACGTAAGGCAGCTTTTGCGGCAATGGGCAAGCTGAGCCCTGACTATTACGTGCAGGACGGCGTCATTCCCCGAACTCAACTGCCCTATGTGTTGCAGGAAATTGAGGCCCTGGGCGAAAAACATGGCTATCGGGTCGCTAACGTCTTCCATGCTGGAGACGGCAACTTGCACCCGCTTATCCTCTATAACAACAATATTCCAGGACAGTTAGAGGAAGTGGAGGCATTAGGTGGCGACATCTTGAAGCTGTGCGTCAAAGTCGGTGGCAGTATTTCTGGCGAACATGGCATTGGCGCTGATAAACGCTGCTATATGCCGGATATGTTCTCCCCAAGTGATTTGGAAACAATGCAGTGGGTCCGGACAAGCTGGAATCCGAAAGGACTGGCAAATCCCACGAAAATATTTCCGACACCCCGGACCTGTGGTGAGGCGGCTATGCAGCCGTTACCGGCTGAGATGGCTGACGTGGAACGGTTCTAGCCTTCAATGCCATTCTCCTGCCACCGGTTTTATTTCCTGTTCGTTACAGTACCAACTCGTCTCAAAATAGTCCGATAGGTGTTCATCATTCGTATTTGGCGGTTTTATCTCCTTTAAAGAATATTTTGAGCCAGGAAAGTGCGATCGCGGGGCAGTGATTGGACAGGTTGAGTCAGCTCAAACTGGCCTGCTGCAATCCAATCCTGCAGTTCTTCGGCAACCTGGCGTGCCAGGTAAACACTTGCTAGGGGGGCTGTTCGAACAGTTTGCCCCTGTAAAGTAATCTTGCCAGACTTTAGCTGAGCATAACTAAATAGACCAAACGTTGGACGCACACGACGCGGAATGGAAAAGTCCATGACTGGGGCAACCAAATCTTGATCCTGGATCGCACAATGAACAGCAACTTGTTCGTTTAATAACGGAATTGCCACCCCGACACCTAACATCAAAGACGGCCCATAGCCCCTGAAATAGCATCCTCGCACCCACTTCGCCTGCATCCCTTTAGCATCACCAATGAGTGCTACGGTTGCAGCCGGACCAATAGGAGTCTGATTGGGCAAGCGCTTCTGCAGCGGAAAATGTTGGGTGCCTTCCCAGGCCACATAGCCAATGCCACCGCCCAGAAAAATACGGCTACCGATGCCAATCACATTCAACTCTGGATCATTCATCAGCGGTGAAAGTGCCCCTGGATTGGCATACACAGCATTCCCAAGATTGGGCTGGAGTGGTCCCAGATATGTATACAAGGGGCGATCGCCACCATTCACACCGACAATAAAGTTCTGGTAGAGATTCCGGGGATTGAACAGATAAAACTGGTTAATCGTGTCGCGGGTAATGGTCGTTTTCAACGCGGCTCGAGGATAGCAATCGGTCGTGTGCCCGGTTGCCTGCAAATGCACCGATTTACCCGCTACCAAGTCCGCAATAACATAGCCACCTCCACGTTCTCGCGGCAGTTCTTCTTCGTTAGCGCTACTATTTTCGACGACTTGACTTGCGCCTAGATACAAGTCCACCGCTCCGAAACCCGCATAGGCTGCGACCCCATCCAGACGGCAATCACGGATTTTAATCGGCGGATCGGTTTGACCGAGGTTAATAACGGCTCCTGACGCTTCCATGGGTTCAAACGTGCCGGTTGTAACCACATCAACAGCCTGATAGGCCTGATTAATACCTACTTCAGCAGCCCGAGCTTTGAATGCCTCAGCCGTGTCTACCACAACGGTTTGTTGGCGAATTTTGTGGTTAATGGTGTCAAGAGTTCGCTGCATCACCCTGGTTAGAAACCCACAGTTGCCAACAGAGAATTCCCCCCACTATCACCGTTGGTGACAGCACGATGGCTAAACTAACCACCGGCGTCGCCGGAATTGCAAGATGAGGAGCCAACACTTTGAGGGCGATCGCGATCGCGGTTGAACCGACGATTACTTTGGCGACAACTCCGATCTGATCTGGCACGACAAATGTTCCTTTTCCTTCCAAATTCCGTAGAGTTCTGCCCTTCTCACAGGGTATTTCGAACTCTGTATGCTCTTCAATCTTGCGATCGCCGGATATTCAAACAACACCATTCCTTACGTCGCCATAGGGTTGCAACGACCCAACCATGTTGTTCCAGGGTATCAGCAACCAGTTTGGATTGCTCCAATAGGATACCGCTGAGGATTCCCCAAGTTTCGGGTTTGGCAATCTCATGCAGTTGGGGAATAAGGTCCAAAATGACCTCAGCCAGAATGTTACAGAGGATGCCATCAACAGGTTCGGCAAGGTTTTTTAGAAGCGTGTCGAGACTGCCTTGTTGATTAACAATCTGTTCCGACGTCAGATTATTGAGGGCCGCGTTCTCAGTAGTTGCCTGCACAGCTAAAGAATCAATATCGACCGCATAGGAACGTTTTGCCCCTAACAGAAGTGCACCAATGGATAAGATACCTGAGCCACAACCGATATCGGCCACAGTAATCTCGCCTTCGGCACTACCAAGACGCATCTCCAAAGATTCCAGGCAGAGTTGGGTAGTTGCATGGGCACCGGTCCCAAAAGCGGCACCAGGATCAAGCTGCAAAATCAAGCGATCGGTGGTTTCTGGGATGGGTAACCAGGCTGGGTTGATCAAAAAGCGATCGCCAACTTCTTGGGGTGCCCAGTGATCCTTCCAGCTTCTAGCCCAGTCTTCTTCATCAATCAAATGCCAAGTCGTATTAGGCACTGGCAAATGGGCACAGAGAGCATCTTGCTTCATCAGCAAGGCCACAGCTGCCAAATCCAACAGCTCAAATTTGTCTTGGGCAAAGTAAGCCTGAATTTGGCGCTGAGAGCCCTTGCGCTGACTGGCTGTCCCCTGTCCACCCAGGATGTCAAATCGCCAGAAAACAGTATCCTCTAGCGCTGGGTCACACGACACCTGAATTTCCCACCAGCTGTTAACCAAAGCTCTTCTAAAGTCCTCTAAAGTAGAGTGCGATCAAACAAAGTAGAGGCAATTTGCCTTACAAGCTCACAGTATAGGCATCACGGATGCCGGGAACCTTTGTGATTTCTGACAAAATTCCCTCTGGCAACGGATCGTCAATGCTTAGCACCATAACGGCGTCCCCACGCACAATTTTACGCCCCACTTGCATACTGGCAATATTGACGTTGAAACTACCCAACAGAGAACCAATTTTGCCAATAATTCCTGGCATATCGCGGTGTAAGGTAAACAGCATATGCTTAGTCGGTGGCACATTGATGGGAAAATCATCAATATCCGTCACCCGAATTTCACTGCCTCCCAACAACACACCCGTTACTGAATGTTCTCCTAAAGATCCTTCTGCCGTCAGTCGTAATGAGCCAGTGTAGTCTTTAATATTGGCGTCACGGGTTTCCACCACACGAATGCCACGCTCTTTAGCTTCAAGACTAGCGTTCACATAATTTACCCGCTCTTGCAACGCATGCGACAGAAGTCCTTTTAGCGCAGCAATGACAACGGGTTGACTACCTTTTCCTGCTAGCTCTCCTTGCAATTGAACGTTTAAAGAGCTAATTCTGCCACCAGCCAGTTGCCCTACTAAGTTACCCAAAGTTTCCGCTAACTGTAGGTAAGGGCGCATCTGTTCAATGACATCCGCCCGCAGACCAGGGATATTCACCGCTGATCGCGCGGGTAATCCTAACAGTACGTCGCGAATCTGTTCAGCGACATCGATCGCCACATTGATCTGCGCTTCTTCCGTCGAGGCACCTAAGTGAGGCGTCATAACAATCTGCCGATCTAAAGCCCGCAACGGGGACTCACCCAACGGCTCCTCGGCATAGACGTCAATAGCCGCCCCAGCAATTTGTCCTTCGCTGAGGGCTTGAGCCAGAGCGGCTTCATCAATGATGCCGCCCCGAGCACAGTTAATGACGCGCGCTGTAGGTTTCATCTGCGCCAGTGTTTCAGCATTAATCAAATTGGCAGTTTCTGGTGTCTTAGGCAGGTGCAGGGTGACGTAATCTGCTTCCCGCAGCAATAGATCCATATCCACCAACCGACAGCCTAACTGCTCGGCGCGTTCGGCTGAAATAAATGGATCGTAGGCCAACAGCTTCATCCCCATGGCTCGACCAACCGTTGCCACATGCGAGCCAATCTTACCTAGACCCATAACCCCCAGGGTCTTTTTATAAACCTCAACCCCCGTAAACTGTTTACGGTTCCATTGGCCTTTTTTAACCGATTTATCAGCGGCGGCAATATGACGCGACATGGCTAGCATCATCGCCAGGGCATGTTCAGCAGCAGCAATGGTATTTCCTTCAGGTGAATTTACGACGACAATGCCGCGTCGCGTTGCGGCTGGGACATCGACGTTATCTACACCAACACCCGCACGACCAATAATTTTGAGGTTTTGCCCCGCCTCAATGACTTCTTTCGTGACCTTGGTCCCAGAACGGATCATAAGGGCATCGTAATCAGCCACAATCTTAACTAACTCTTCAGGGGGAAGCTTAGTCTTGACTTCAACTTGAGCAACTTGAGAGAGGATATCTAGACCGGCCTGATCAATTGGGTCAGATACAAGAACCTTAGGCATGGTATTGCAGGGTATATCATCAAAGGAGCATCCGAACCAAGCATCTTGAATTCCTCAAGGTGGCAGCGATTCAGGTTTTTTTCCAGACGCTATTCTACTGCATGACTGGGGTTGAAACACGGTTAATGCTGGGGATCGCTAAATGTCTCAAACAAGGTTACGAGAACTACATTTGAAAATAGAAACCCATCGGGATCCGTCAGGCGTAGGCGCGGAACAGGCGTTTCCTCAAATCGTACCCAATCCCTCTGAACATAGGGCTCAAGGCAGTTTTTTAGCGCCTCAACGCGCGCGGATCCAAACTCATCGACAAGATTGGGGAGGCTGAGCCCTTCAGCCAATCGGAGTCCTAACATCAGGCGATCAAGCCATTGCTCGGGTGGGGCGGTCGGCGTACAGTCCAACTGACCGACAGATCGACAATAGGTTGCAACCCAGTCTTGATAGGCATGCGTCGTACGGGGACGGTGAAACCGTTGGTATGAGGTATAACTCGCTGCCCCCATGCCAAATCCATAGTAAGGACGGTTTTCCCAATACACACGATTGTGCTGACATTGGTAACCCGGTTGAGCATAGTTAGAAATCTCGTAATGCTCATACCCTGCTTGGGTTAGTCGTGCTTGGGCCAGACGATACATCTGAGTTGTGACTTCATCCGTTGGGAGCGGCGACTGACCAGCCACGTAGCGGTGATCAAAGACAGTGTTCGGTTCTACGGTCAGGTCGTACACCGAAATATGGTGAGGGGAAAACGCGATCGCCCGCACCAGGTTTTCTTCCCAATCGCTTAATGTTTGATGCGGTAGTCCCGCAATTAAATCCAAACTCCACACGGGCATTCCCACCGCCGTGAGGTCGGCTATGGCCTGCTCAATATCTGGCAGTCGATGCGTCCGTCCACAGGCCTCTAACTGCACATCTTGAAAAGACTGCACACCTAAACTCACGCGCTTAAGTCCCACTTGCCGTAGTGCCGCTAATTGCTTAGCTGTAAATGTGCCGGGGTCCATTTCCATGGATACTTCAGCATCCTTAGCAAGGCCAAACCGATCCGACAGCGCTGCCAGGATTTGTCCGACCTGATCGACCGACAACAGTGACGGTGTCCCCCCCCCCAAAAAGATCGTTTCCAGCGTCCCTCCTAAAATAGGCGTTGCCTGGATTTCCCTACAAAGGGTATCTACATAAGTCTGAATGCGAGGCGAAGTCTCCCCCCGTGCGCGATCGCCTGCCACTGCAATAGGAAAGTCACAGTAAAAACAACGTCGACGGCAGAATGGGATGTGGATGTAGGCAGAACGCGGCATTTATAACAATTTGCATCGAATCGGATCGGAAGCAGGGCTGACTCGTTAGGGTTCACAGTGAAGATGGATGTAGTCTTGTAAATTCTAAGGCCCGTGATCACCGCATCCGTCAAGGTTGGTTTTCACAAGAGTTTTAGAACTGTTTCATCGATACCATGTATCTTTTAGATCTCAGCCTAACTGGCTAGCCATTATGCTAGACACACTGATCGTACTTTCATTCATTTTTGCTGGAGCAGGAATTGGCTTTTATGCACCTGACTTGCTCCCGGCGGATACTCTGCAGCAAGTCAGCAGTCTTAAGGGCTTAAGTGCCGTCACTGCTGGCTTTGGGGCCTTAATTGGGACTGCTGTAGGGCTCCTGATGCAAACAAGCTATCGTCGGTTGGAGCGCCAAATTAAAGAGTTACCGCCCGATCGCTTGCTCAGTCGAGCCGCTGGCCTCGTCATCGGTTTGCTAATTGCTAACCTGATGCTAGCACCGCTGTTTTTATTGCCCATTCCGAGCGAGTTTGGCTTCATCAAACCCCTGACAGCTATAATGGGCAGCATTTTGTTTGCCGTTTCGGGAATGAATTTGGCGGATACACACGGGCGATCGCTATTGCGGCTTGTCAATCCGGGTAGTTTGGAATCCACCTTGGTTGCAGAAGGAACCCTCAAACCTTCGAAAACTAAGCTTCTCGATACAAGTTGCATTATTGATGGGCGGGTTGAGGGGCTTTTGCAAACCAACTTTTTAGAAGGACAAGTCTTGGTTCCTCAATTTGTGTTGCAAGAGCTGCAGCAAGTAGCCGATGCTTCCAATGAGCAAAAGCGCATCCGGGGTCGTCGTGGACTAGACATTCTTAACCGCATCCGCGAAGCCTACCCTAGTCGCGTGGTCATTAGTTCAATCGATTATGACGACATTCCCAAAGTGGATGCCAAGTTGGTGAAGCTAGCCCAAGAACTCAACGCGATGCTTCTGACTAATGACTACAATCTCAATAAAGTAGCCAGCTTTCAGGATGTTGAGGTGCTCAACATCAATGATTTGTCCCAAGCCATCCGTCCCAGTTTCTTACCAGGAGACGGAATGGATCTGAAAATTCTTAAAGAAGGTAAAGAACCTCAACAGGGCGTTGGTTACCTGAATGACGGCACGATGGTCGTTGTCGAAGAAGGACGAGAATATATTGGGAGTGAAATCGAGGTTGTGGTGACAGGCTCCTTGCAAACGTCCGCCGGACGTATGATTTTCGCTCGTCCTAAGGGTTCGGCAGTGACGTCTTCGTAGTCTGTGGGGCTATCAACCGAAGGCAAGAAATTCCGATAACGCAAGAATCCAGAAGTCAAAAGCCAGGAGTCAGAAGCCATTACGCTCCTGACTCCTGGCTCCCTATGCAGCCAGGGTTGACCAGCTTATACCGTTTTTCTTTGCGGTTGACGCTTAATCATCATCGTCATCATCGTCGTCACCCCCCCTATCTGAACGTTCCTCATCACTGTTTGAACGTTCTGTAGTTGTCTCCGTATTCGTTTCTACTGTCGTGGTCTGCTCGGTTTCTTGGAAGACACCAAACACGTCAACGATGTATTGCGAGTAGAACTTTTCAACCAAGTTCTTGCTCACCATTGCCTGGTAGATATAGGAAGTTGCTTCGGCACGGGTTACCAACTCAAACAGGTTGAGCTGAGTCAAGGTGGGATAGTTAACGATGATCCCCTTTTCAACCAAAGCGGCGATCAGCACTCGATATTCGCTAGGAATTGTATCAGCATCAGTAAAGACGCTTAGTAATTCATCAACCGAAACACCTGAGGTGACTTCCGTATAGCCCAAAGCTCGCCCTAAGGACACCAACAGATCAAGCTTGGTCATGTTGGATTCTGGGTCGAAGGTATTATCGGGCGTGAGATCAATGAATCCAGTTGTATAGGCCTGCTGCAGCGCTGCATAAGCCCAGTAATATTGGGATACATTGCGAATGGTCACGGTTTCGCGAATGGCTGTTTGGTTAAAGGCCTTGATCACGATGGAAGCGTAGTGAGCCTTCGTGAGGTAGGCATCGGGCAAAAACTCACCACTAGGAAAACCTTCGACAACATTGATGCTTGCCAAGCGATAGATAAATCCATTGGCCCAATACTCGGTAGAAACATCTGTATAGGAAACCTGTCGAACCGTTGTCGTGGTTGTGGTTCTGGTCCTGATTGTGGTGCTGCTATCGTCGCCACTCCGAACCTCACCCTCTTCATCATCATCGTCATCGTCGTCGCCACGGCTAAAGTCGTCATCGTCACCATCATCGCCGTCCTTGAGCTGGTCTTCAGGGATCTCGGCCAGTTCAGTGGGGGCCGCCGCGACCGTCAGTGGTGAAGCTGTTGCCGCTTGGGAAGTTAGTGTTAGTGAAGATAGAAGTGCCAATAACGGCGAGAGTATAGCAATTAAGGTCGCCAGGGACTTTGTTTGAAATAACAGGCGATATAAGATTTGACCCATGATGAGTTACCCGCATGTGAATACAGTAAAAAAGCACTGAAAAATTGCTGGAAAACCCCAAAATCAGGATTTTTCAGCTAGATGCTAAAGTGAGGTCGTAAAAGCGAACGCTCACGACAGTGCATCCTTTTTCCTGATGCAATTGACCTGGAATTCTGATGCCAAGTTCCCGACTGCTAGCCAGACAGTTAGGAAATGTCAAATTCTATGGCGGCATTTTTATCCCATGTCAGCCAGTCATTGAGGTTATCAACTTAAAGCGAAAATCGAAGGGTCTGGCTAACGCTAGGGGGCAGCTTGCCTGAAAGACATCCAAAACCTTGAACTGATAATTTGCTTCTAATGCCTGGTCCTAAACTTCGCTGGTCCTAAACTTCGTTTGGCTGAGCGCTTGTGTCGAAGTCTGGTCCCTGATTCAGCCAGATTTCACGAACCTCAATGGGTTTCTTCATTGCGTCTGAGCAGGCAAAAACTGACGCAGGATTTCGCCAGGAGAACGATCCCAAGTATCACGGTGATCGTAGATTTTGCCTTCAGCGTTTAATTGGTAGAGCGAATAGCCTTCAAAGTACACCTGAGAACGCCAGGGTAAGCGTAGTGTCCCCCTCACCGTCCAATCGGCTCGAATAGTCTGTTTATCTTCAACGCGGACATCGTGCAAATCAAAATGCAAATTGGTAAAGAATAACCGACCGTGAAACCGCAGCGTCCAAAAAATGATCCGATAGTTGAACTTACCTTTGAACTGGTTGACCGGATCCTTGAAAAAAATGTCTTGGGTGTAAATATCGTAAGAAATGTCACGCTCGAAGAGCGTCGGGAGATCAGCACGAAGCGTTTCAAGAATAGGTTCGTAGTCAAAGGCGATCGCCATTAGGAAGTTTCCGATTTCGTTAAACTGCAGGTGAGCGTACGGATACCCGACTGACTGGTCGATGAATTATGAATTACACGCAGGTTGAAGTCTGTAGGGTCACATTCAAAGGCTAAGCAATAACTGCACCAGTTCCACGTAAAATTAAAAGTCAAACCCTGATGATTGCAATTAACCCATGAAGTCATACCTGGCGGCAGCTTTACAGATGACTAGCGTGCCGGACTTGGAGCAAAACTTAGCTCAAGCTGAAGATTTGATTGATCTCGCAGTCCGCCAAGGGGCTGAACTGGTCACATTGCCAGAAAACTTTTCATTCTTAGGAGACGAAGCGGCAAAACAAGCTCAAGCCCAGTCGATTTGTGAGGCAAGCGAGCAGTTCCTCAAAAAGATGGCCCAACGCTATCAAATTACGCTGTTGGGGGGAGGCTATCCAGTTCCTGGCAAAGAAGGCAAGTTTTATAACACGGCCCTACTTGTGGCCCCTGATGGTACTGAACTGTTGCGCTACGAAAAGGTCCACCTGTTTGACGTGAATCTACCGGATGGTAATACCTATCGTGAGTCGAGTACGGTGGTATCTGGTCAACAATTGCCAGGCGTACATCCCTCCAAAACCTTAGGCAATGTGGGGATCTCTGTCTGCTATGACGTTCGGTTCCCTGAGTTTTATCGACACTTATCGCAAATGGGAGCTGAGGTTTTGATGATTCCAGCTGCGTTTACAGCTTTCACCGGTAAGGATCACTGGCAGGTATTGTTGCAGGCCCGTGCCATCGAAAATACTTGCTATGTCATTGCACCTGCCCAGACAGGATTTCACAATAACCGTCGTCAATCCCATGGGCATGCCATGGTGGTTGATCCTTGGGGCATGGTCTTAGCCGACGCGGAAACGGAAACAGGTATGGCGATCGCGGAAATTTCCCCCACCCGTCTCGCTCAGGTTCGGCAACAGATGCCATCACTCCAGCATCGGGTTGTCATTTAAATTGTGACTAGCATCTGAGGTTGTTCGGGGGCAAAGTACAGGCCCCTCCTTTGGCTGATTTCCTGCCATGAATATACCGCCGTAGGTTAGTGTCGAGGCTCGCAATCCAACATTTAGGAAGGTGTTTCCTTAGGCTTGATCCCCTTGGGAGCACTGCCAACAGCCTTCAATCCGCTGAAGTTCCTGTATGTGTGCCAGACTCTATCCCAACACACTCCAGGAAAGTCCTTTGGAGAAGTAAGCGAGAATTTGGCGTAAGCACTTAAGCACCCTTCATTAACGTCAATTCCTTCTTCACTAAAAGAATAGGATTATTATGCAGGTTCCTCAGCATGTGCTTCTGGCGGGAGTGTTACTGACAACGCATCCCTGGCTTCTTCGACCAGCACTGGCCCAACCGGCAAGTGACTCCATCAAACCAGCGCAGACTTTAGGTTTAGCTCAAGCAATAGATACCCCAATCGAACAAATGGGCCTGGCATCTGAGCCAGTTTCTCTACTAGCTCAAACGATAGATCCCCCCGTAGAATCGAAGCACACATCCTCTAAGTTAACTTCTGGGCTAGTCCAATTCACAGATACGACTGTTTTACGTGAGTCCACCGCATCTGAGCATGCTTCCTCACCAACTCAGGAAACATATTCCCCTGCTTTATTCGAGTCTATCTCTCTAGAGCAAGTCCCTGTGCTGGCTCAGACAACACCACCAGATCCACCCATACGTGCCTCCCTGGAACAAGTACCCTTACTAGTTCAAGTACCGGAACAGACTGATGACTCAGGTTGGTATGTCTCCCTGTCGCCATCATTTGCCTTTGACTTCTCGGTTGATGTCAATTCCGATGGCAATGTTCCTATTGAGATTGATGCGGTTGTTCCTGGTCTCCCACCGACAATAGTAGACACTCCGATTTCTCTATCTTTGGATACAGAAGCTGGTTTTGGCATCAGCGGTGCTGTGGGCTATCGCTGGAGCGATGCCCGAGCCGAATTAGAAGTGGTTTATAACCGCAACGGGGTTGATGGCATCAACGTAGAGGTTGATGATCTCGGCTTGGATGCCAACTTTCCAATTGATGGCAGTATCGAATCGATTCAGGTCTTTCTCAATGGCTACTACGATATTCCTACTGGAAGTAACTTTCGCCCCTACATCGGGGCTGGTGTAGGGATCTCGTCGCTGACCGCTAATGACATCGAAACCGATGTTCCAGGTTTAGGCGAACTTGAATTAGATGACTCCGGAGTCAGTTTTGTTTTTCAAGCCAAGGCGGGGATCAGCTACGACTTCGCGGAGAACGCCAGTGCCTTCTTGGGATATCGCCTGTATGGTATTCCGGGCCAGAATTTCAATGCCTTCGATGCCGATTTTGAAGCTGATACCGTACTGGTTCACTCGATTCAGCTGGGTGCTCGGTACGAGTTTTAGAAAACAGCAGAGCGAGTTCTGCGGCTTTGAGTAGCCGTGCACTCGATGCGATATTTCTGAGGAAATTTTACGGGTTTTCAACCAGAAACTCATCAAAATGCACATCGGCAAAATCCTGAACTCAGGTAATGTAGATAGGATGCGTTTTTTTTAACTGAATGTTGGATGCACTTTCCTGGTTGAATGATGCTAGTTCTTCAGTAGCATCCTCTACCTCAATTGGCTGGCTGCCTGTCCTCGCAGAAACTTCGGAGGCTGAAATTGAGCCTTTGGTCCTAGCAGGAGTCTTGCTCAGTCTGATCACGGTGTATCTGGCAGCCAAACTTGGTGGTGAACTCTGCGCCCGCCTGAATCTGCCATCGGTTCTAGGAGAGCTGGTTGGAGGAGTCATCGTTGGCGTCTCTGCCCTGCACTTGATTGTTTTCCCTGAGGGAGCGGCTGAAGGCGGCTCCATGCTCATGGGGATTATCGGTAGTACAACGAACCTGGAGCCAGATGCGCTTCTAAGTGTCTTTCGAGGTGAAAGCGAAGTTGTTTCGATCCTGGCCGAATTGGGAGTGATTGTTCTACTCTTTGAAATTGGCCTGGAGTCAGACCTTAAAGAGTTAATCCGGGTAGGGCCTCAAGCAGCGGTAGTTGCCGTAATTGGTGTTGTGGCTCCATTTGCTTTGGGAACAGCTGGCTTGATTGCCTTATTCAATATCGCAACCGTGCCTGCCGTATTTGCTGGAGCTGCGCTCACAGCCACTAGTATCGGAATTACGGCCAAGGTTCTGGCAGAACTGCAAAAACTGAGTTCCAAGGAAGGCCAAGTCATTATTGGGGCAGCCGTTTTGGACGACGTTTTAGGCATTATTGTGCTGGCCGTTGTCGCAAGCTTAGCTAAAACGGGCGAAATTGAAATCCTCAACGTTGTTTATCTCATTGCTGGGGCAGCCATCTTTTTGGTCGGAGCCATCTTTTTGGGCCGTCTACTGAGTCCATTGTTTGTTGGTCTTGTGGATCAATTACAGACACGGGGCCAAGTCATTATTAGCTCCTTAGTCTTTACTTTTTTTCTATCCTATATTGCCGCCACTATTCAGTTAGAAGCCATTCTGGGGGCATTTGCGGCGGGTTTGATTTTAGCTGAAACCTCAAAGCGTAAAGAGCTGGAAGAGCAAATCGCGCCGATTTCGGACATGCTGGTCCCCGTGTTCTTTGTAACAGTTGGGGCGCGTACCGATATTAGTGTCCTGAACCCCTTAGAACCCAGCAATCGCGAAGGTCTCATCATTGCTTCGTTTTTGGTGGTGATTGCAATTATCGGGAAGGTTATTACCGGTTTTGCAGTCTTTGGCCAACCTGGAATCAATCGCTTAGCAATTGGGGTAGGGATGATTCCTCGAGGGGAGGTTGGTCTCGTATTTGCCGGGGTAGGTTCTGCTAGCGGTGTCCTATCAGAGTCCTTAGAAGCCGCCATTATTGTGATGGTAATTTTGACGACCTTTTTAGCGCCTCCCCTACTTCGTGTTGTCTTCAAAGATTCCGATGCAGTTCCCCCGGATAAAGAAACTGCTTTGGCTTCTCCAAAATCCTCGGAAGAGCAGCCTAGTACTTCTTAGGCGTAATTAGGTGAAAGAGTGGCAGGGTGGGAGGGTAAGAGCGCAGAGGGGCTTTAGCGAATTACGCTCCTACCAATAAATCTTGGCCAACTTGGCACGATCGCTGCTGAAAAATTGGGAAACCCATCTAAACTCTTAGAAATATTTAGATGAATTCCGATACTCATATGATTTTTCAGAATGGACCTGTCTCCTTTAAGGCGAGTGATGCACCCATTGGCATGTTTGATAGCGGCGTGGGGGGTCTTACCGTTCTACGTGAGATGCAAAGTCAACTTCCTAACGAGTCCATTCTGTATATAGGAGACACGGCTCGCCTCCCCTACGGCGATCGCTCCCCTGAAGAGATCTTGCAATTCGTCCGCGAAATTATTACCTGGATGATGGCCCAACAGGTCAAGATGGTAATGATGGCCTGCAACACCAGTTCAGCGCTGGTATTGGAGCAAGTTCAGCAAGAATTTCCAGTCCCCATTTTGGGGCTAATTTATCCCGGAGCCCGAGCTGCCGCCCAGGCAGGGCAGCGCGTTGGTGTTATTGCTACACCCGCAACCGTGGCTAGTAATGCGTATCGTCAAGCCATCCTGGAAGTCAATCCGGCAGTAGAGGTATGGCAGGTGGGGTGCCCACAGTTTGTTCCTCTGATTGAACAAGATCGCCTCGAAGATCCGATGACTCTTAAAATTGCCAAAACCTACCTACAGCCGCTTTTAGACGCCAATATTGACACACTCGTGTATGGCTGCACTCATTATCCTCATTTAGATTCTCTGCTTCAGACTTTTTTGCCCACCTCAATTAAACGAATTGACCCAGCTCAGCATTTAGTCAAAGCTGCAGCGAAAGAAATCGAGTTACTCAATTTCAAAAGGACGATCCCTGGTCAACCTACTCAGTTTTTTGTAAGTGGTTGCCCCAAACAGTTTGCTCATGTCGCTGCTCGTTGGCTAGGTGCTCCTCCTGAGGTCAATCAGGTTAACTTTGCCTCATTTGTAGCTTCTTAATTTACACACAGAAATTTACGTGGTTTCAACGTGTTACTTCATGAACTTTTGATATTAGTTTATGAATGTCCTATGAGCAAGGGCGATGCGGCGTAGCGGAGCTGTGTATCCCATAGGCTTGTTGGATGTTTTGCAGCAATGTGAGTCTACAGCGTGAACTATTTGCTGCGTCTACCATTTGAAGCGAGTTCTTGTTTTCGGCTTAGCAGGTGTTTCAGAGATATTTACATCAAAAACAATCTATCTCCTGTGAGCGAGTACTTTCAGATTCAAAGGTATGAAACAGCTAAAGCAAATTTTCCGTAATTTTACAGGCTACTGTCGCAATTGACAGAGTGTGGCTATCGCCTTGCCACATAGTATTTCGGCGGCAAGGTCAATGTAGAAGGCTGCTCTTCCCTTGAGGCGATTACTGATCTACCGCCTTCAAAGGCTTTGCGACCACAGGAGTAATACTCAGGTGGTAAGTAGATGTCCCTAAATAAACGTAGCTCTGCTAGGTCGTGAGAAATTTGGGGTTAGCTTGACGGTTGGACGCAAAATTGAAGCGTTTGAGTGCATAGTCCGCCTTCGCCCCTCGGCTTTTCAAGCCAGCAATCACACCCATAGCTAGATCATAGGTATCTTCAAACATCGCCCCGCGAATTTCATGGGCTTTGAGTTGATGCCATTCAGTCTCAATCGGATTCATCTCAGAGCAATAAGGTGGCAATTGAAAGAACTCCAACCCTTGAGCTTGCCAGACGGGGAGACGCTGTCGCACCGCCTTGCTGGTATGAATCGAGGCATTATCTTGGGCGATGACTGTGGCGATGCCAGTGCGCTGGAACAGCCGGTTGGCACGGGTCGCCTGCCAGTCCATGAAACGGATATAGGTGGCACTGTCGACACTGCCGACGACTAAACCGTAGCTCATTTCCCGTCCCGGTTCCCATAGCCCGAGAATGCTTAAGCGTCGATGGCGCTGGGGCGTCTGCTCTTGGCGCTTCTGAGTTCCCATCAAAGACCAACTGTAACTGACCCCGCTCCACGTATCAAAACCTGACTCATCGAGGTACTTCAACAGGCGGCTCGGGAGGGCTATATTCGGCTGAAGTACCTCG